>PMSP01000377.1 GCA_003168315.1 Opitutaceae bacterium | reverse complement strand
TTCTGATGGCCCACGAGCTCGCTCACACGCTCCAGCAGGCCCAGCTCCCGGGTGGCGCGCCCGGGCAAGCGGCCGGAATCCGGATTGGCGATCCGGGCCACCGCTCGGAAGGCGAGGCTGATTCCTTCGCCAGCCGCGCCTTGGCCTTCAATCCCGGTGGCCGCTCCGCGCCGACATTGGCCAGTCCCGCGCAGGTTCAGACCCAATTCGTGCTCTCGCGCTACGATTGCACGAAGCTGAGCTTTCAAAACTGCAAGGCGGGGATGTACAGTTGCGGCTATCAAAATAGCGGCACCTGCGGCTGGGGCGGGTCGGCCACCAAGTGCATCTGCATGGGTGCCAAGCAGCCGTCGCCCACGAAGGTGCTGGAAGTCCTGAAGGTCATCGGCCTCTCGGCCGCCCTGCTGCTGACCGTCATCGCCGCCCTCGCCGACCCGGAGCCGGCGACCAAGCTTGGGCTGGCCGGGCTGACGGCAGCCGAGGCGACCATGCTCCTCGTCATGCTCGGCTACAAGAAGGACGACTCCGGCTCCACCGCCTCGTCGGGGGGGCCGACGGCGTCCGCGGCAATGCCTTCATCCCCGGGCGCCGCGTCGACGACGGGGAGCACCCCGGGCAACGCCCCCGCGTGATCGGCAGGCTTCGCATGCATCGCTGCACGGTCTTCCGAGACTTGCGTCACCACTGAGGTCCGACTGCTTCTCAGAGGATGAGAAGCAGTTTCACAAGACGGTAAAAAGGCCGGATCAGAACACTTCAAAACATGAAAACCTGCAGACTTCTTAGCCTACTTGCCTGCGCCCTGGTGCTTGCCGGGATAGCCCGTGCATCCGATGGCGCGGTGACGATCACGGGCGACGCCATGTGCGCGAAGTGCGAGTTGAAATTGCAGGATACGTGCCAGACGGTCGTTAAGGTGAAGGACGGTGACAAAGTCGTCACGTACTACCTCGCGGCGAATCAAGTTGCGAAGGCCTTCCACCCGACAATCTGCGATGGGCCCGCCCCTGTTACCGCCACCGGCACGGTTGCGACGGTGGACGGAAAGCAGGTTCTGACCGTCAGCACGATCGAGGTCAAAAAGTAGGCTCCGTCCCCTTTTTGAGGCCGCCGAAACTCCGGGAGAGAGAGCCTCTGATGACTGCTGTGCCCAAAGTCCCGGAGCGAGATTTGGGCCGACTACCCATTGCCTTGGGATGGATCTTTGAGTTCCCTGACCCGCGGGAGGCCCACCCCTAGATCCGCTGGCCCGACCGCCTGGCGCTCGAGAGCACGAGCAGGCTCCCCAGGTAGGCGCAGATGACAAGGACGGAGAGCGCGCGGTTCCCGAGCGCCATCCCAAGGTATTCGCAGAAGCCCCCGACCATCGCGCCGATCAGGTTGGCGCCGAAGACGGCGGACGGGGACGAGGCCTCCCGGAAGGTGGTCGAGAAGATGATCCCTGCGAAGAAAATCGGGAGCGGAATCGCGAGCAGGGTCCATGTCATCCTGCCGGCGAAGCCGAAGTCGAGGACGCTCTCCCTCGGGACAATGAGGAGTAGCGCCAGGGCGGCGAAGAGCGGCAGGTACATCCAGGGCGAGAAGGCCCGCAGCCGCTCGGCCAGGAGGTTGGCCGCGATCACCATCAGGAGGACTCCCGCCACGACGACCAGCGTCACGAACCACGTAGCCCCGAAGAACAGCGTGCAGTCGGTTATGTTCTTCGTCTCCAGGAGGAGGAACCCCATTCCGAGGAGGCCGAAGTGGACGTCCCCGCGGCCGAACGAGCCGCGCCTCAGGAAGGCGACGACTGCGATCGACAGGGCGAGGAGGCTCGCGATCCCGATCAGGTAGTCCGTGGGGATGGTCTTCCTCGAGAGGTAGAGGAACGGCCAGTCGTCCGTCGGCAGGTCGATGTGCGCCAGCTGGCCGTAGGACGACTGGTGCATCTCGCCGGCGTCCCGGGGAAGCGCGTGCCCGTCCTTCGGGACGCAGAGGATTAGCCGGTCGCCCGAGGCGTCGATGAACATGGCCGGCGTGCGGCCGGTCGCCGCCGCGACCAGGCGGTACAGCTTCGGCCCAAGCCACTTCCTCCCGAGGAAGAAGGACATGCTCAGCATCCCATGGTCGCCCAGGAGCTTGTAGGCCGAGCGGATGCTCTCGACCGTGTAGACGTACCCGTCCAGCCGGACGTTGTTCATGCTGCTGAAGAGCGCCTGCGAGTCGAGGAAGCCGAAGACCACCAGGTCGTAGCCGGGGCTCGCCTTCGCGAGGAACGAGCGCGCGTCGTCGATGTGGACCTCCACCCTCGGGTCATGGTAGGGCGCGCCCGCGCTGAACTTCCTCGAAAGGTCGATGATCCTCGGGTCGATCTCGACCGCGTCCACGTGCTGCACGCCCGACTTGAGGGCGGCCTGGACGTCGCAGCCCCCGCCCGCCCCCACGACCAGGACCCGGTCCCGCCCCGCGGCGAGGGTGTAGGGCAGGTGGTACTGCAGCCAGAAGGACTCGATCGTGTCCGCCGCCCGCGTCCCGGGCGTGTACCGGGCCGTGTCGAGCGCCGCGTCCAGGTGGTAGCCGAACTGGTTCACGTTGACGCTGTAGATCGGCGGGTCGCGCATCGTCAGGAGGTCCGCCGGGGGCTCGGACACCGACACGAACGGCCGGTCATACTGGCTGATCGTGATGTAGTAGTAGGGCGACCAGACCGCCTTGGGGTCGCGTTCCCAGACGATGGCCGCCAGGACCAGGGCGAAGATCGGGACCGCGAACAGCCACCGGCCCCGCCCGGCGATCGCCAGATAGACCGCCATGACGACCGCCATCCCGAGGATCGGCGAGAAGAGGGTGAGGGAGAAGAGGCCGAAGCAGAGAGTCCCCGACAGGCTGCCCGCGAGGTCCCAGGTGTAGGCCGACAGGCGGGGCAGGGAGTTGAAGAGGACGCCCATCCTCTGGCCGATCGGGACGAACATCGCGGCGTTGCTCGCGAATATGCAGACGAGCGCGATCCCGTTGAACGTGGACGGCGCCAGCTGGAAGAAGCGCGCCTCGCTCGCGGTGCTCCCGATGACGACGTTCCTGCAGAGGAGGAGGGTGCCGATCTGGCAGGCCAGGAGGAGTGGGAACCATCCCAGAAGCTTCCACCGCTTGCCGGCCGCCATCGCCCCGGCCCCGAGCCCCAGGANNACCCACCGGATCACCATCATTTCCAGGAAAAGGGCCGTGAAGGAGAGGGCGAACATCTCCCATCCCATCCGGCGGTTCGTTTCTGGGGGCGCCATCGGGGCCAGTACGCTAAATAATGGGGGTGCAGGCAACCCCTACTTGCTCGCGGTAAATACCCAATCCGGGGATTGCGATGCGGGCCGTCCGTATCCAGATTTCGGGCCCATGAAGATAGCCGTCGGCTGCACGCTGCGCTACCAGGTGGTTGCCCCGAGCGCCTCGTTCACGTTCAACGTCCTCGTCAACAACGACAGCCAGCAGCAGCTGGTCTCGGAGGCGATCCGGTGCTCCCCCGAGGTCCCGACGGAGATAGCGACGGCCTCGATGGGCGAGCGGGTCCTCCGCCTTGAGGCCCCGAACGGGCCCTTTGAGCTGGTGTAC
>PMSP01000040.1 GCA_003168315.1 Opitutaceae bacterium | reverse complement strand
ACCAGCAGCTCCGGGAGGGGATGGAGCTCCACTGGGACGGCAACAACACATCCGTCGACGAGCGCAACCGGAGCGCGGCGTTCGGGACCGGGGCCCTTCCGCCGACGCTTGACCGCGCGTCCCTCAAGCGGACCGCGGACTGGCTCCTCGGCGCCTCGCCGCCCGCCTACCCCTACCCGATCGACGCCGCCCTGGCCGCCAGAGGGAAGCCGATCTACGGGGAATACTGCGCGAGCTGCCACGGCGCCAGCGGCACCGACTTCACCGGCCAGTGGGTCGGCAAGGTGACCCCCATCGATCAGATCGGGACGGACCGCCACCGCCTCGATTCCTACTCCTACGCCCTCTGCGTCAACCAGGGGCAGCTCTACGCCGCCTACCCGAGCGAGCGCTTCACCCATTTCAGGAAGACGAACGGCTACGCCAACGCGCCGCTGGACGGCCTCTGGCTCCGCGCGCCGTACCTCCACAACGGATCGGTCCCGACGCTTCGCGCCCTCCTGGAGCCGGCGGCCGGCAGGCCCGCAACCTTCTACCGCGGGTATGACGTCTTCGATCCCGCCGGCGTCGGCTTCATCTCCGACGTCCCCTCGGAGGACGGCAGGAACTATTTCCGCTACGACACGACGCTCCCGGGGAACGGGAACCAGGGCCACGAGGGCCGCGCCTTCGGCACCGAGCTGCCCCCGGGCGACAAAGAGGCCCTGGTTGAATTCCTGAAGACATTCTGACCATGCACCGCTCCCCGCGCCCCGCCCGCTGCTGGATCGTCCTCTTGGCCCTGCTCGTCCTCGGCGCCGCCGTCACGTGGTTCAAGTTCTTCCGCGACGTCCCCCAGCCGGAGTTCACGAGCGAGGAGGAATGGTTCAAGTACGGCTCGTTCGGCGGCGAGTCGAAGACGGGCCTTCCCTACTGGATCTGGCTCGAGATGCCGCGGATCTTCCCGGACCTCCTTCCGGGCCCCGGCGGCTACGCCTCGCTCGGGCTCGCCTGGGAGCCGGGCCAGGACACCCCGGTCGGGTTTTCGAAGAAGACGCTCGGGTTTCCCCGGGTGACCGAGAACTGCGCCCTCTGCCACACGGTCACCTACCGCCTGACGGCGGACCAGCCCGCCCCGACGATCGTCGTCGGGGCCCCGGCCCACTCGCTCAATGTCCAGAAGCTGATCCGGTTCCTCTCCGCCGCGGCCTCGGACACGCGCTTCAACGCCGACAATTTCCTGACGGTGATCGAGAAGGAGACGAAGCTGTCCCTCCTCGACAAGCTCTCCTACCGCTTCCTCATCATCCCGCTCACGCGGAAGGCGCTGATCGAGCAGGGCCAGGACTTCGCCTGGATGGACAGCCCCGGCAGGCCGGCCTGGGGGCCGGGCCGCGACGACGCCTTCAACCTGCCGAAGTACAACGTCGCCCACATGCCGGCCGACGGGAGCACGGGCCAGGTCAAGTTCGGCGCCCTCTGGCGGCTCGACCAGCGGGCGGCCCCGGGGCTCTGGTTCAACTGGGGCGGCGAGTCGCCCGCAATTCGGACCGTCCTCGTGGACTCCTCCACCGCCTTCGGGGCCGCCCCCGGCCATGCGTTCGAGGAGAAGCTGGCACGCCTCGGAAAGTACCTGGGCGGCCTGCAGCCGCCCGCCTGGCCCTATCCCTCCGGGCCCTATGCGATCGATACAGCCAAGGCGGGGGCGGGCCGGCAAGTCTACGCCCGGGAATGCGCGAGCTGCCACGAGCCAGGCGGCGCCCGCTTCGCGAAGACGATCCCCCTCTCGGAGATCGGCACGGATCCCAACCGGGCCGGCACATGGACCCAGGCCTCGGCTGACGCGGTCAACAAGGCCATCGAGGGCGAGGGCTATGACCGGCCGCTCCTCGCCAAGAACGACGGCTACCTCGCCGGGCCCCTCGCCGGGCTGTGGCTCCGGGCACCATACCTCCACAACGGCTCGGTGCCCAGCCTGCGCGAGCTCCTCGAGCCCTCCGGGGAGCGCAGCACTGTCTTCTTCTCCGGCTATGACGTCCTCGACCCGGTGAACGTCGGCTTCGTCGCGAGCGGGCCGCAGGCGGAAAGGGACGGGTATCGCCTCGACACCAAGGAGCGCGGGAACGGGAACGCCGGGCACCTCTACGGCGTGATGCTCCCGGCGGTGGACAAGGCCTCCCTCCTCGAATACCTGAAGACCCTGTAACCTCTCCCCGACCGCCATGGATGAACCGCCGCCCAAGGACAATATCCCGGACAAGCCCGGCGGATCCCCCGCGTCGCCGCCAGCCCGCCTGGCCGCCGGCTACCTGTTGGACAAGATCCAGGATGCGGAGGGCCTGCTCGGCTACCTTGCCGTCAGCGGGATCTCGGTCGATGGCGGGGTCCGCGCCGCCGTCCTCGAGGCGCGGACGGCGGACGATGCCGGAAAGTTGACCGAGGAGATCGCCGCGAGGTTTCTCGCGGCGCTGACCGTCCTGGCCGAGCGCGCGAGTCCCGTCACGGCGGCGCATCTCAGGGAGGTGGCACTCGCGTCCAACCGGGCCTACAGGGCCGACGAACGCAAACGAAAGATCGTCCTTTTCTACGGGATCGCGGCGGCCTTCGTCGGCGGCCTCATCATCCTGATCTCGCTGGCGACGTATTTCAGCAGCAGCGTCTCCGACAAGATCCGGGCGGACATCGACACGGCGAACGGCCTCGCCTCAAAGCTGCGGAGCGAGCTCGGCCCCTCGCCGAGCGTGGCCCCCGCGGTGGTCGAGCCCCCGCCGGGGACCGGCATGGCGCAGGCGGACAAGGTCTGGTATGGGACCGACACGCCCCCGCCGGGGCTTTCCGACCGGGACGTCATCAGCGACCTTCAGCAGTTCGCGGCCACCATGCGCGAGATCCACGGGTACACGAAGCAGCTCAGGTACTTCGTCCTCGATTTTGACGACCAGAAATACGCCAAGAAGGACGCCAACTCGCTGGAACTGGATGCGGGCCTGGACCTGCGCCTCTCCGAGGAGCTGACGAAGAAGGTCGAGGAATACCAGCACGTGAGGAACCTCGGCAATGACCTCCAGCAGAAGGTGACGGCCTACTATGGCGCCATGGCCACCTGCATCCTGCCCGTGCTCTATTCCCTCCTGGGGGCGGCCGCCTACCTCCTGCGCCAGACGGAGGCCCAGCCGACGAAGCGCACCCTCGATCCCCGGAGCCTCCATATCGCCCGGTTCGTGATCGCCGGCATCGGCGGCCTCGTGGTCGGACTGTTCAACAACTTCGTGTCGCAGGGGATCACGTTCTCGCCCTTCGCCCTGGCCTTCCTCGTGGGCTACGCCGCCGACGTCTTCTTCACCTTCCTCGAGGGCCTGATGCAGAGTTTCAAGAGGGACCCGGCCACGGACAGCGCGCCCGCGAAGCCGTCGGACCCGCAGGGCTAAGACTCTTACCCCACCTTCACGTCCAGGGCCCGCGCGACCTGGAGGATCTTGGCCGGGACGACGGAGCCCGCCCCGAAATGCGACGAGAGGGCCTTCAGGCCCTCGGGCGTCATCTTCCCGTCCCGGACCTCGATCACGAGCTCCTTTGCCGCCAGGTAGTCCGCGATCGGGTCGAGCGAGAACTTGTAGCGGGGATCCCCGACGTCGCCGCCGTCCTTCACCATGAGTCCGGTGGTCACGAGGGCCTCGACCTGCTCGAGCTTCAGCGACTGGGCCTCGTAGGCGGCCAGGGGCCGCCACTTGGGGAGCCCGTCCGCGCCCACGCAGGCGACGGCGGCTCTCCGGGCCTGGTTCGCCTCGGCCACTCGTTCGGGCCGCGCCTCAAGGAGGCTCGCCATGTAGGCATCGACCAAGCCGGCCAGGTCCCTCGGGAGCGCTGCCTCGCCCTTGAACGGGGCTGCGGACGCCCCGTCCCTTGAGAGGACCTCGTCCGCCCGCTGGATGAGCAGTTTCACGAACACCATCGGGATCTGGGGCGGGAGCCCGCCCTCCCCGGATAGTTCCTTCATGATATTCTTCAGCGCCTCCCGGATCGATTCCCGCTGATCCGCCGTGAACCGGCCGGCGCCGACGACGTCGTCCAGGTAGCGGTTGAGGACCGCGTCCATGCTGCCCAGGTCGACGGGGCTCGGGATCACCTTGACGACGTCCGCGATCTGGATC
>PMSP01000309.1 GCA_003168315.1 Opitutaceae bacterium | reverse complement strand
ATCTTCGACACGCTGAACGCCAAGGCGGCTCTCTTCGCGACCGAGCTCCTGTTTGACGAGACCGGGGTGCGGATCCCGGTGATGCTGTCCGTCACGATCACCGACGCCTCGGGGCGGACCCTCTCGGGGCAGACGATCAGCGCGTTCTACTCGAGCATCGCGCACGCCAACCCCTTCTCGGTCGGCATCAACTGCGCCCTCGGGGGCAGGCAGATGAGGCCGTACGTCGAGGAGCTCTCCTCCATCGCCCAGTGCTACGTCACGTGCCACCCGAACGCCGGGCTCCCGAACGCCTTCGGGGGCTATGACGAGACGCCGGCCGACATGGCCGGGGTGCTCGGCGATTTCGCGGGGAATGGCTGGCTCAACATGGTCGGCGGCTGCTGCGGGTCGACGCCCGCGCACATCGCCGCGATCGCCAAGGCGGTGGGCGCATTCCCGCCCAGGAGGGTGCCCCAGCACACGACGGCGATGCGCCTGAGCGGGCTCGAGCGGCTCGTCATCTCCTGACGCCGGCCAGCAAAAGATGTCCACCGCGCCCCGCCCCTCCGCCTCGCAGTTCATAGTCATAGGCGAGCGGACGAACATAACCGGTTCGCCCAAGTTCTCGAAGGCCCTCAAGGCCGGCGACTGGGACGCGTGCGTCGCCATCGCGCGCCAGCAAGTGGAGAGCGGCGCCAACGTGATCGACGTGAACGTCGACGAGGCGCTCATCGAGGGCGAGCCGACGATGGCCAAGTTCCTGAACCTGATCGCGGCGGAGCCCGAGATATCGCGCGTGCCCGTCATGATCGACTCCTCGAAGTGGAGCGTCATCGAGGCCGGCCTGAAGTGCGTGCAGGGCAAATGCATCGTCAACTCGATCTCGCTCAAGGACGGTGAGGAAGAGTTCCTGCGCCGCGCGGCGCTCGTCAGGCGCTACGGGGCGGCGGCGGTCGTCATGGCCTTCGACGAGCAGGGGCAGGCCTCCACGCGGGACGAGAAGGTCCGCATCTGCACGCGGGCCTACAGACTCCTCACGGAGCGGATCGGCTTCCCCGCCGAGGACATCATCTTCGACCCCAACATCCTCACGGTCGCGACCGGCATCGAGGAGCACAACAACTACGCCGTCGACTTCTTCGAGGCGACGAAGGTCATCAAGGAGACGCTGCCGCACGCGAAGGTGTCCGGCGGCGTCTCGAACGTGTCCTTCTCGTTCCGGGGGAACAATCCCGTCCGGGAGGCCATCCACACGGTCTTCCTCTACCATGGGATCCACGCCGGCTTGGACATGGCGATCGTGAACGCCGGGATGCTCGGTGTCTACGAGGAGATCCAGAAGGATCTGCTGGAGCGGGTCGAGGACGTGATCATGAACCGGCGCCCGGACGCGACGGAGCGCCTGGTCACGTTCGCCGACGAGCTCAAGGCCTCGCAGGGCGGGGCCTCGAGGGCGGAGGCCAAGGAGGACCTCGCATGGCGGAACGCCCCCGTCGAGGCGCGCCTCTCGCATGCGCTCGTCAAGGGGATCGACGCCTTCGTGGAGCAGGACACGGAGGAGGCGCGCGCGGACTCCGCCAGGTACCCGAGGCCGCTCAACATCATCGAGGGGCCGCTCATGGACGGGATGCGCGTGGTCGGCGACCTCTTCGGGGCCGGCAAGATGTTCCTTCCCCAGGTGGTCAAGAGCGCGCGCGTGATGAAGCGTGCGGTGGCGCACCTGGTGCCGTACATCGAAAAGAGCAAGGACGCCACGGCGCGGCGTACCAACGGCCGCATCGTGATTGGCACCGTCAAGGGCGATGTGCACGACATCGGCAAGAACATCGTCGGCGTGGTCCTCGCCTGCAACAACTACGAGGTCGTGGACCTGGGGGTCCTCGTGCCCTGCGACAAGATCCTCGCCGCCGCGCTGGAGAGGAAGGCCGACGTGATCGGGCTCTCCGGGCTGATCACGCCGTCCCTGGACGAGATGGTCCACGTGGCCAAGGAGATGAGGCGGACCGGCTGCACCGTCCCCCTCCTGATCGGCGGCGCGACGACGAGCGCCGCCCACACCGCGGTCAAGATCGCGCCCGAGTACGCCCACGGGGTGGTCCACGTGCTCGACGCCTCGCGGGTCGTCAACGTCGTCAGCTCGCTTCTCTCGCCCGAGAACAAGCCGGCGTTCATGGCGGACTTCACGGCCAAGCAGGGGAAGCAGCGCGAGGACTTCGCGGCGCGGCGGGCGAGGAAGCCGCTCCTTGCGCTCTCAACCGCACGGGCGCGCGGCCAGAAGTTCGACTGGGCCGCGGTCGACATCCCAAGGCCGGACTTCCTCGGGACGCGGGCCTTCCCCGCCGTGCCGCTCGCCGACATCGTCCCCTACATCGACTGGGGGCCGTTCTTCAGCGCGTGGGAGCTCCACGGGCGCTATCCCGACATCCTGACGGACGCGGTCGTGGGCGTCGAGGCGACGAAGCTGCTCGGCGACGCTAAAAGGCTCCTCGGCAGGATCGTGGCCGAGAGGCGCTTCACCGCGAACGCGGTCATCGGTTTCTGGCCGTGCAACGCAGCCGGCGACGACATAGACGTCTACTCGGACGAGGGACGGGGGACGGTCGTGACCACGTTCCACATGCTGCGCCAGCAGCAGGAGAAGCCGGCCGACCAGTTCAACCACAGCCTCGCCGACTACATCGCCCCGAGGGACAGCGGCCGCCTGGACTACATCGGCGGCTTCGCCGTGACCGCGGGGCACGGCGTCGAGGGCTTCGCGGCCGAGTTCAGGGCGGCGTCCGACGACTACTCGGCGATCATGAGCCAGGCGCTCGGCGACCGGCTGGCCGAGGCCATGGCCGAGATGTTCCACAAGAAGGCGCGCGAGGCGTGCGGCTACGGGCTCACCGAGAACCTCGGCATCGCCGAGCTCATCCGGGAGCGCTACCGCGGCATCAGGCCCGCCCCGGGGTATCCCGCCTGCCCGGACCACACGGAGAAGCCCATCCTTTTCAAGCTCCTCGGAGCGGAGAGTGCCACCGGCATCGGCCTCACGGAAAGCTGCGCCATGACACCGGCCAGCAGCGTCAGCGGCTGGTACCTTAATCATCCCGATTCCAAATACTTCGGCGTCGGCAAGCTCGGGCGCGACCAGGTGGACGACTACGCGGCGAGGAAGGACTGGACGATCGAGGAGGCCGAGAAGTGGCTCGGCCCCTACCTGGATTATGATACTGGATAAGGTGGCCCGGAACTTTAGGATGGGTCCTGCGTCTCACCATAGAGGATGACCTTCCATCGCCCCACCCTGAAAATCGCCCGCGCCGGGCTCCTCTGCGCGGCGCTCCTCGTGGCGACGACGGCGCGGGCGGCGGAAGCCAGGTTCAGCGACACCCTGACGCCCGAGGAAAAGGCCGCCACCGGCTTCACGAGGCTGACGCCCAAGCAGTCCGCGTCCCTGGACGGCCTCGTGGCCCACGACGCGACGCTCGCCCGCCAGGGGGGCGTCACGGGATTCTCCTCGGCATTCTCGGCGCGGCACACCGCGAGCGAGCGCGCCTCGGCGGGCCTGGACGGCCTTTCCGCCAGCGAGCGCGAGGTCCTCGACACCATGGTCGCCCGGGCGATCGCCCTCGGGCCGCCGCCCGACCAGGGGTTCACCTATTCACCGGCGGCACCGTCGCCGACGCCCTCCCCGGTCCCGCCCCCTTCCGAGACGACCGTGTCGGCCCCGCTGCGGGCCGAGATCCACGGCGACCTCTCGTTCGTCGTCGGCGGCGGGAGCCATCGGCAGAGCTTCTATGGGACGTCGGCGGACTTCACGGTCACCGACCCCTCGGGCAACTTCACCCTGGGCGTCGGCTTCGAGGAGCTGCGCGGGAAGGGCATCCAGCCCTTCTACGGACCCTGCGGGCCGTACTCCCTCTATGGCCCGTATGCCCCGCTGGCGCCGTTCGCCGGCGGCCCCGCCTTCTGGGGTTGGTAGCCTGCGGTCGCGGTCACTTCTCGGCTACGAAGGCGTCGAAGCTGTGCGGCAGCACCGGGAACATGAAGTGCGATTTCGGGGTGGCGTCGGCACGCTCGCGGCGGCGCCGAAATCCCTTCGGCGGCTCGGGGATGTATGAGGGGACGACATCGCCCGTGACCAGGTTCCTGAGCTTCGTGTACTCGCCCTGCACCGTCACCCTCACCTCGGTCAGGCTCGGCAGGAAGGACTCGACGACGAAGGCGCCGTTGTCGTAGGCGAACAGCGAGACCTGGCCCTGGCCGTCGAGTCGCACGGGAAAATTGGCCATCACGGTGTCCTTGATCGCGCTCGTGACGTCCGACGGGAGGGCGTACAGGTTGCGGAAGTCGTCAGGGATGGTCCAGACGTAGAGGGTCCCCTTGCTGTACTTGTCCATCAGCATGATCGGGTACCCGTTGCCGTTCTCGAGCGCGCTCACGAGGCCCCAGGCGTCGTTCGTCAGGAAGCGCACCTCCGGGAAGAGGATCCCGGGCTTGCGGTCGTCGGCCCCGAGGTCGGTGCGGTCGCCCGCGCCGAAGCCGGTCGAGTACTCCCGGGCCAGGACCTTGTTGTCCGAGACCTCCACCTCGCAGATGCTCTCTATCCCCTTACCCTTCAGTGCGCGCAGGAGGCCGGAGGTGATGACGACCGACTTGCCGGCCACGAGCTGCCCCTTGATCTTCGCCACGATGTCCGGGTCGAACTTCGCCGACTCGGTCAGGAGGACGAGCTTCGCGTCCGTCGGGAACTCCGGGTGCAGGTCGATCGGTATACCGATCATGCCGATGTAGTTGTGCAGGAAGTCCTCGCCCGTCGATTGGTAGGGTTTGTAGCACTCGATGCCGATCGGGTTGCCGAGCTTGCCGAGGACGGCGTCGGCCTGCCTCAGGGCCACCCCCGCGACCGTGCCCCAGGTCGGGGTCTGGGAGGCGCCGTCGCCGACCGGATGGTAGTCGGCCGAGACCGCGTTGTAGTTCAGGGTCGTGTTCAGGGTCTCCCAGTCCTTCCGGTCGCCCGCCGCGGCCTTCCCGAGTATGAGCCGCCAGTTGAAGAGCGTGATCTCGCGGGCCTTCGCGAACATCGTGTCCCATAGCTGCTCCGCGTAGCGGTCCGCGTAGCGCGAGCCGTAGGTGTCCACCCATCCCCCGCCATTGCCGCCCGGCTTTATGTTCTCGAAGTAGCGGATGATCTGGTAGCTCTCATACTGCTGCAGGAACTGGTCCGTGTAGACCGGGTCGCGGGTCTCCGTGCCCGTGTAGATCCCGTCGAATATCTTGGGCTCCTTGTCCAGGTCGAAGCCGAGGCCCTGGAAATGCTCGTACCAGTTGGGAAACTTGATGACCACCTTGATCTTCGGGTTCACGTCCTTGGCGGCCTTGACGACCAGGTTGGCCCCGGCGTCGTCCATCAGGGCCAGCCGGAAATCGGTCCACGAGCGGTCGCCCTTGGCGGCGATGTCGGAGTCGGTCTTCGTGTTGACGAAGAAGAAGTCGTCCAGGATGAACTCGTCGAAATGCCGGGCCGCGAGCTCCGAGACCTTCTTCACGAAGTCGCGGTCACCCGGCTTCGTGTAGCAGAAGGACTTGAACTGGTCCGCCTCGGAGTCCGAGAACGCGCTTCCGGCCGCCACCTGGACGCCGCGGCTCGTGAAGAACGCCTTCACGTCCTCAAGGAGCTTGTCGTCGGCAAGGACCCGGTCGCGGTGGACCTCGATGTAGACCTTGTCGACCTTCACCTGGCTGTTGATCAGGTCCCATTCCGACTGGAGGACCTTCGGGTCGGCGAAGGTCTTCACCACCGAGACGGGGATGTAGACGGCGACGCCGAAGTTCTGGTAGTTGCCGGCCCGTGCCGCGCAGAGGGCGGCAAGGCACGCTAGGATGGGGAGAAGTTTTTTCATTGGGGTTTGTCTTCCACCATAAAGATTCCACTCCGGAGCCTTCACAAGCCGCATTCCATGTTAATGTCCAACGATCGTTTGCCTAAGCAGTGGCGGCCGTGCCAGGGTCCCTTGAGATGTTCCTGCGGTATCTCCTGCTTTTCCTAGGCGTGCTGGCGTGCTCGACCTCGGCGATCTTCATCAGGCTCAGCGCGACCGACCCGTTCGTCCTGACGGCGCTGCGGCTCGTGATCGCCTCCATCCTCCTTTCGCCGGTCCTCGTTTTCCAGCTGCGGAGGCACCGGGGCGCCTTCACGGCCGCCCACCTGCGCCGCACGCACGCGCCGGCCCTCGTCCTCGCGCTCCACCTGATCCTCTGGACGCTCGGGGCGCGGATGACGGTCGTCGCGCAGGCGACCCTGATCGTGAACCTGGTCCCGGTGGCCCTCCCCTTCTTCCTCGTCTGGCTCGCAAGGGAAAGGATCAACCGGACGGAGGTTGCCGGCACGGTCCTTGCGATCGCCGGGCTCCTGACGCTGTCGGTCAGGGACGCCCTGAACGGCGGCGGGAGCCTTGCCGGGGACGCGGTGTGCCTCCTCTCGATGCTGCTCTTCGCCCTCTACCTCGCGCTCGGCCGCAGGAACCGCGACTTCCCCTCGATATGGCTCTATGTGATCCCGGTGTACGCGCAGGCGGCCCTCATCTGCCTGGTGGTAGCGCTCCCGAGGATCCACACCTTTGACGCCGGGTCCGGCCGCGAGTGGGCGTTCATGTTCGGGCTGGCGGCGATCCCGACGGTCTGCGGGCATTCCCTCCTCAATTCCGCGATGCGCCGGATCCGCGGCCAGATCGTC
>PMSP01000338.1 GCA_003168315.1 Opitutaceae bacterium | reverse complement strand
CAATTCCGGGTAGAGCAGGCCGGGGCGGATATTGGCAAAGAGGGTGAAATGCTTGCGCAGGGGAAGGAGGGCGGCCCGCTCCGGCTGCTGCGCGGGCGGAAGTTTTTCCCACTTCGGGCCCCCGACCGAGCCGAAGAGGATCGCGTCGCTCGCCTCGCAGATCCGCAAGGTTGAGTCAGGCAACGCCTTGCCATGGTTGTCGATTCCGGCGCCCCCGACATCGGCCGCTGCCGGCTCAAGGGTCAGGTTCTCCTGGCGGCCGACGTGCCCAAGGACGCGGAGCGCCTCGGACATCACCTCGGGCCCTATGTAATCGCCTGCGAGAACGGCAAACTTGAGTATCGGCATTGCAAAGGGTGTATCGGTAGCCGCTGGAGCCGCAAAGGTGAAGGGAATTTTCGCCGTTGCGGAACTGCCGGAAAGTTCTCTGTTTGCGGCGTGAATGTCCACGTCCTGCCGGCGGGTCCCATCCAGACTAACGCCTACCTCCTGAGCGATCCCTCGAGGGGCGAGGCCGTCCTGATTGATGCGCCGGAGGGGATCTGGGCGAAGGTGGAGCCGATCCTGGCGAGGGAGGGGTGCAGGCTGAGCGGCCTGTGGCTCACCCATGGGCACTGGGACCACACCCAGGGGGCGGCCGAGGTGGCGCGCGAGTCGGCGGCGCCCATCCTCGCGCACGCCGCCGACAAGCCCCTCATAGAGACCCCGGAGGTGATGAGGCCCCTCATCCTGCCGGGCCTGGTCGTCGAGCCCTCCAGGGTCACCCGCTGGGTCGCCGACGGGGAAACGCTGGACGCCCTCGGGGAGAAGGTGCGCGTGAGCCACGTGCCGGGCCACTGCCCCGGGAGCCTGATGTTCTATTTTCCATCGGCCGGGGCGGCCTTTTCAGGCGACGCCCTCTTCAGGGGCGGCGTCGGGCGGACGGACCTTCCCGGGGGCGATAGCGCGCTCCTCGAGAAATCCATACGCGCCCGGATCTACACGCTCCCGGGGGAGACGACCCTCTTCCCGGGCCACGGCGCCCCGACCACGGTCGGCGAGGAGAAGGCCAGCAATCCCCATGTCCGCGGCTGACGACCAGGAATTCATGCGCCGGGCGATCGGGCTGGCGCGGCGCGGGTGGGGGAGAACCCACCCGAACCCGATGGTGGGCTGCGTCCTCGTGGAAAACGGCCGGGTCACGGCCGAGGGATTCCACGAGAAGGACGGCGGCCCGCATGCGGAGCGCCTGGTGCTCGATTCCCTGATGCGAAACCCGGGCCCTGACGCCGCCCTTTACGTGACCCTGGAGCCCTGCTCGACCACGGGAAGGACGGGCGCCTGCACGGACGCGATCATCGCTGCGGGGATAAGGCGGGTCATCGCCGGGGCGACCGACCCCAACCCCGCCCACGCGGGGCGCGGCTACGCGGCGCTCCGCAGCGCCGGGATCGAGGTCGCCGCCGGTGTTCTCGAGGCCGACTGCACGGACCTGAACCTGATCTACAACCATTGGATCACAAGCGGGGAGCCGCTCCTTGCCGGCAAGCTCGCGGCGACGCTTGACGGGAGGATCGCCACGAGGACGGGCGATTCCAAGTGGATCACCGGTGAGGCCGCGCGGGCCGACGTCCACCGCTGGAGGAGGCTCTTCCCGGCGATAGCGGTCGGGGCGGGCACCGTGATGACGGACAACCCGAGCCTGACCGCCCGGCTCGAGGGAAGCCCGGAGGAATGCCCGGTCCGCTTTGTCTTTGACGGGCGGCTGCGGTCGGTCGTCGAGGGAAGCCTGCCGCGGGTCTACGGCGACGCCTTCGCGAGGAGGACTATCGTCGTCACGACGCAGCACGCCGGCGGGGGCTACGTCCGAAAGCTGCGCGAGCTGGGCGTGGGGGTCTGGGTCTTCGAGTCGGCAAGCGGCCGGGTGCCGGTCGCGCAGTTTCGCTCCCGCTGCGCCGCCGAGGGGATAACCGGGGTCTTCTTCGAGGGCGGCGGACAGCTCCTCAGCAGCGCGCTCATCGAGCGGCAGCTCGACTACCTCTTCATGTACCATGCGCCGGTCATCTTCGCCGATGAGAAGGCCAAGCCGGTCCTGGGGGGGCTGAGGACCGAGGCCCTGTCCCAGGCCGTGCGCCTCTCCGGGATCCGGCGCCAGGTCCTCGGCGACGACTCGCTCGTGCGGGGCGCGGTGGTCTATCCGGAGAAGATGCAGATCGATGAGACTTTATTTAGCCTCGGGTAATCCCCACAAGGCGCTCGAGCTCCAGGCGATGGCCGACCGGTGGCGCTCGGAGGGCGGGACGGGGCCCAGGATCGAGGTCGTGTCCGCCGCGGCGGCCGGCGGGATGCCGGAGGTCGTCGAGGACGCGGGGACCTTTGTCGGGAACGCGACGAAGAAGGCGTTGGCCCTCCACGGGCGGCTGCCGCCGGGCTCGTGGTCACTTGCCGACGACAGCGGACTCTGCGTCGCGGCCCTTGGCGGGGCGCCGGGCGTCGAGTCGGCCTACTATGCCGGGCCCGCGGGGGACCCCGGCGCCAACCTGGCGAAGCTCGTCCTGGCGATGCGGGGCGTCCCGGCCGCGCGCCGCGCGGCCGAGTTCGTGTGCGTCCTCGTCCTCGCGGGCCCGGCAGGCCTCCTTAAGAGCTTCGAGGGCCGGTGCCCCGGGGGGCTCATTGAGGAGCCCAGGGGCTCGGGCGGGTTCGGCTATGACCCCCTCTTCGTGCCCTCGGGCCTCGACAGGACGATGGCCGAGATGGCGCCCGCCGAGAAGCACCGGGTCAGCCACCGGGGGCGTGCCTGGGCCCAGTGCGTCGGCTGGCTTGCGGCTGGGGGCTAAATC
>PMSP01000213.1 GCA_003168315.1 Opitutaceae bacterium | reverse complement strand
CAACCTGGGCAGCCCCTCCGGGCAGCTGACGACCTACTCGGTATCATGGTTTCTCGCCGCCGTCTGCCGCTGCGGGGCGCGCAAGAGGCTTCCCCCACATGGACGACCCCAAGCCCGCCCCGCGCCGCCTCGTCCTGAAGGCGAAGGAGGTCATCCCGCTTGACGGGCCATCCCGTCCCGGTGACGGGACGGCCATCAGCGTCGACCTCATGCACCGGCAGAACCGGCTCGCCGAGGAGCGCGCGCCAGGCGCGGTGCCGGCTGATCCGCCCGGGCCTGAATTGGCCGCCGCAATCCCCGGCGAGGCGCCGATCTTCAAGCAGAAGGACGTGACGCCGCTCGACCCTCCCTCGTCCGCGGGCGACGAGGGGGCCATCAGCGTCTCCGGCATCCTGCGGCAGAACCGGATCGCCGCCGCGAGTGCCGAGCCCGAGCTGATCGCCATGCCCGTCCCCAGGAAGTCGAGGCGCCACCGCGAATTCGTCCTCATCATCGCCGCGGCGGTCGCCTCGGTTGGGGGCCTCATGCTCGTGTTCAGGCACGACAGGGAGATGGTCGCCCTCGGCCTTTTCGGCATTGTCTTCCTCACGCTGATCCTTGCATGGATCATGTACGGCGTGATGGATCGCTACTAGCCAATGGACGAGGAGAAACCCGATACCCGGCACCTTGTGTTCAAGCCCAAGGAGATAACCCTCACCGACGCGCGCGCGCGCCCCGGGGACGGCTCGGCCATCACGGTCCAATTGATCCACGAGCAGAACCGGCTCGCCAAGGAGAAATCGAAGAGGATGGGGAATCGCGGCGCCGTCCCAGCGTCCGTTTCCGAGGCCGAGCCGACGCTGCCACCTGTCTTCAAGCCGAAGGAGATCACCCCGCTCGACCCCGTCTCGCACCCGGACGACGAGGAGGCGATCCGCGTCCCCGACATCCTTTTTCAGAACCGGATCGCCGAGGAGGCCTCCGGCTGGGGCCGCCTCAAGCGCCGCCGCAGGAGGAGATCGAGGAGGAACCGGGATTTCGTCCTTATCGTCGGGGGCCTGGACCTCACGATCGCCATCCTCATCAAGGTCATGGGGAGCCCGATCTCGATGATCTTCGGCATCGCGGCGATGACGCTCATCACCTCGATGTTCACCTGGACCATGTTCGTGGTGAACGACGACTACTGACCCGTCGCGGGAAATTAACGCG
The DNA here is from genome assembly GCA_003168315.1 of Opitutaceae bacterium. Taxonomy (GTDB): domain Bacteria; phylum Verrucomicrobiota; class Verrucomicrobiia; order Opitutales; family Opitutaceae; genus Palsa-1447. Next base: position 7,882 of record PMSP01000213.1, on the reverse strand, counting down.
CCGGCCGCCTTTGCGCCGCAAATCCTGCTGGAGTCCGTGAAGGGGACCGCAAACATGGGACCATGCGCAACACGGGAAGCCTGATCCTCATGTCAGCCGGGCTACTGGCCTGGTCCGCCGCCTGCCGCGCCGACCAGCCGGCGCCGACTGCCGCCCCCGTGGCCCCCATCGAGGCCGTCGCCGCCAGGCTTCCGCCCGAGGTGGGCGACGCGGCCCGCAAATGGCTCCATGCGGACGACAGGGACCTGCGGTCGCTCCTCGCCTTCTCGCCCGGGGACCTGGAGCAGGAAGTGAGGGTCGCCCTGGCGAGCGAGCCGGCGGCCGCCGACTTCGTCCTCGGCCGGATGGCGTCCGAGACCGCCGCCACCGACCAGCTCATACTCAAGGTCGTCGTCTTCGACCCGTTCTGGGTCGACGAGCCCGGCGTGGTCCCCGGCCTCCAGAAGCTCGCGGAGTCGGCGGCCGACCCCGGCCTGATGCTCGCCTATCTCGACGCCGAGCGGCGGATCGAGGACAGGCGCCTGCGGAGGATCCTGACGGCCCGGATTGCCGGTGCCCGCCAGGCCGGCGACATGAAGGCGCTGGATACGCTCGCCGCGGCCGACGAGCGCTGGCTCATGACCGAGCGCGCGGCCTCGATCCCGGGGTTCATGCGCAGGCCGCCCGCCGTCTTTTCCGTCAGGCCCGCCGGCCAGCCGATCCGGATCGTCGGGATGGGGGACTTCGGCTCCGGCTCCGATGCCCAGCGCAGCGTCGCCGCGGCCATCGTCCGCATGGGCGCGGCGCAGCCGTTCGACTTCGGGCTCACCTTCGGCGACAATTTCTACCCCTCGGGCATGACGGGCACGGACGACCCGCGCTGGCGCGACTGGTGGGAGGGCCTCTACGGCCCGCTCGGGATCACCTTCTATCCCACCCTTGGCAACCATGAGTGGTATTCCGACGACGGGGCCGCGGCCGAGATCGCCTACAGGAGCCCGACCTGGAGATTCCCGTCCCCGTACTACTCCTTCACCGCGGGTTCCGTCCAGTTCTTCGCGATCGACACGACCGAGATTTCCGAGGCCGAGGTCATCTGGCTGGACAAGGCGATCGCCGCGAGCACCGCCCGGTGGAAGGTGGTCTACGGCCACCACCCCATCTTCGCGCCGGAGAAGAACGCGAAGAACGGCGCCTACATGAAGTACATGCAGGCGCGCCTGTGGCCGATCCTGCGGGGACGCGTCGACGCCTACCTGTGCGGGCACCAGCACGCCATGGCCCACATGGACGCCCGGGAGGGGGTCCATTTCTTCATGAGCGGCGGCGGGGGCGCCCCCCTCAGCAAGGTCGCGAGGAAATCGCCCGGCGCGCTCTTCGCGGAATCCACGTTCGGCTTCCTCACGCTGCAGGCCGACGGCGCGCGGATGACGATCGCGATATTCGACACCGACGGGAAGGCCTTCGACTCCGAGGTGATGGCGAAGTGAGCGCGGCCCGGGCGCGTGTCACTTCCCGTCGGGGTGGTTGCCTTCCAGGACGACCTTCCAGCCGCCGTCGGCCTGGCGCTTCCAGACCGTGAAGTAGGTGCCCATCTGGATGAAGGGCTGCTTCCCCTTGGGGCTTCGGACGATGAGCGTGTAGCGGCCCCAGGTGTAGCCGAGGTCGCCGGACCCGGAGACGTCCACGAAGCCCGGCTCCCACGAGAGCGTGGCCGTCGGCGGGAGCTGCATGAAGACGTTCTCGACGGCCGCGTTGCCCTGGTCATCGGAGGAAAGCAGCTTGGCGTCCGGCGCGATGAAGGCGAGGAAGGCGGCCTTCGGGCCGTCCTTCGCCGACGCCGCGTTGAACGCCTTGTCGGCGGCAAGCACCTCGTCCTTGAACCCCTGCGGGCTCGGCTTGGCGCAGGCCGCCAGGAGTGCCGCGGCCGACGAGAGGACCAGGATGGGGCGCAGTTTCATGATGCGGTGACGCGAGCGGCAGCGTGCCGGCGGCGCCGCGCCGCCGCAAACCGAAAACGGGGAAGGCAAGGGCGCTTGCCCTCCGGGCCCGCAGCGGCTTTCCTCGCGGCATGAAGCCCATGCGAGCGTTCGGCCCCTTCGTGGCGGGTGCGGCGTTTTTTGGCTCCGTCAGCCTGGGGGCGCCGGGCGGCCTCCTGGGATTCAGGTCGGCCTCCGCCGCGGCCGAGCTCGAGAGCGAGAAGGCGTTCGACGCCTCCCTCGACCCGGCTGAGCTCCGGGCATGGCTCGAGCAGCTCTCATCCCAGCCCAACCAGGTCGGGTCGCCCCACGACAAGGCCAACGCGGACTTCATGCTGGCGAAGTTCAAGGAGTGGGGCTGGGACGCGCGGATCGAGACGTTCTACGTGCTCTACCCGACGCCGAGGAGCGAAACGCTCGAGCTCGTGGCGCCCGTCTCCTACAAGGCCAAGCTGTTCGAGCCCCCCATCGCCGGCGACCGCACGTCCGGCCTGACGGGCGGCCTGCCGCCATACAACATCTACTGCGCCGACGGGGACGTGACGGCGGACCTGGTCTACGTGAATTTCGGCATGCCGGACGACTACACCGAGCTGGCGAGGCGCAGCATCGACGTGAAGGGCAAGATCGTGATCGCCCGGTACGGCTCCGGCTGGCGCGGGCTGAAGGCGAAGCTCGCCCAGGAGCACGGCGCCGTCGGGTGCATCATCTATTCCGACCCGCATGAGGACGGCTACTTCGCCGGCGACACCTACCCGAAGGGGGGCACCCGCCCGGAGGACGGGGTCCAGCGCGGCTCGGTCGCCGACATCACGCAGTATTCCGGCGACCCGCTGACGCCCGGCGTCGGCGCCACCGAGGACGCGCAGCGCCTGCCGATCTCGGAGGCGAAGACGATCCTCAAGATCCCGGTGCTCCCGATCTCCTACGCGGACGCGCGGCCCCTGCTGGCTGCGCTCGAGGGCCCGGTGGCCCCGGCGGGCTGGCGCGGCGCGCTCCCGTTCACCTACCACATCGGGCCCGGGCCGGCGAAGGTGCACCTCGCGATCGCCTCCGACTGGGGCCAGAAGCCGATCTACGACGTCATAGCCGTCATGGAGGGGACGACCTACCCGAACGAGTGGGTGATGCGCGGCAACCACCACGACGGCTGGGTGTTCGGCGCCTGGGACCCCCTTGCCGGCAACATCACCGTGATGGCCGAGGCGAAGGCGATCGGCGCGCTGGCCAAGTCCGGCTGGAGCCCGAAGCGGACTATCGTCTACTGCAGCTGGGACGGCGAGGAGCCGGGCCTCCTCGGCTCGACCGAGTTCGCGGAGACCCACGCCGACGAGATCCGCCGCAAGGCCGTCCTCTATGTGAATTCCGACACCAACGGCCGGGGCCTCCTCTCGGCCGGGGGAAGCCACTCGTACCAGCGGCTGGTGAACGAGGTGGCGGCGGGCGTCCCGGATCCCGAGACGGGGGGCAGCGTCCTAGAGCGGCTGCGCGCCAAGATAAAGGTCGGGGGCCGCGGGATGAGGCCGGACCCCGACGAGGAGACGCTCCTGTCCGCGGCCGAGTCGGGCGGGGACCTGCCCTTGGGGGCCCTGGGCTCGGGCTCCGACTACACCCCGTTCCTCCAGCACCTCGGGATCTCGTCCATCGACCTCGCCTACGGCGGCGAGGACTCCGAGGGAGGCATCTACCACTCCACCTACGACTCCTTCGACCATTTCGTCCGCTTCGGGGACCCCATGTTCGCCTACGAGGTGGCGCTTGCCGAGACCGCCGGGCACATCGTCCTTCGGACGGCGGATGCCGATGTGCTGCCCATGCGGTTCGTGGACCTGGCCGACGTGGCCATGCGCTATGTCGCGGAGGTCGAGAAGCTCGCCGACACCGAGCGCGCGGACGGCGTGAAGCTCAAGCGGATGGTCGAGGAGGGGGACTTCAGGCTGGCCGCCGACCCCGAGGACCCGTACCTCGCCCCGACCGTGCCGGACGAGGTCCCTAGGCTCGACTTCCGGCCGCTGCGCGAGGCCGCCGCCCGCCTCAAGCGGAGCGCCCTCGCCTACGACAGCGCGCTCTCTCGGGCCTCGGCGTCCGACTTCCAGCTGCCCTCGGGCCAGGTCGCGGAGCTGAACAGCCTCCTGCAGGGGGTCGAGCAGACGCTCACGACGAGGAAGGGCCTGCCCGGCCGCGACTGGTACCAGCACATGCTCTACGCGCCCGGCCTCTACACGGGATACGGCGCCAAGACGCTGCCCGCCGTCCGCGAGGCGATCGAGCTGCGCCACTGGTCGGACGCGAACGAGTACATCCCCCTCGTGGCCGAGGTGCTGAACGGCGCCACGAGGCGCCTGGACCAGGCCGCGGGAAAGCTGGCCTCCAGGGCATCCGCCATGCCGATGGTCGGGTCCCCGACCCCCACGCCGCCGCCCGACTCCTGAAATCATGCCGCGCCTCCTCCGCATCCTCTTTCCCGCCCTGGCCCTCGCGGCCGCCGGCCTGCGCGCCGACCCGATCCCGGTCAAGGTGGCCGTCGTCGTCACCTTCGAGGTGGGAGCCGACCGGGGCGACCGGCCCGGTGAGTTCCAGTTCTGGGTCGAGCGCGAGAACTGGACCCAGAAGATCATCGTGCCCGGGGTCGACCACCCGGTCCTGACTGACGGCAACGGGACGATCGGCGTCGTCTCGGGCGCGACGGTGCGCGCCTCGAACCAGATCATGGCGCTTGTCCTGAGCGGCCAGTTCGACTTCTCGAGGACCTACTGGGTCGTGAACGGGATCGCCGGCGTCAACCCGGCGGCCGCCTCGATCGGCAGCGCGGCATGGGCGCACTACGTGATCGACGGCGACATCGCCTACGAGATCGACGCGCGGGAGGCGGACCCCTCGTGGCCGTATGCCGTCATCCCGATCGGCTCCAAGGTCCCGAACCAGAAGCCGACGCGCGAGGGCTGGGAGCCCGACACGATGGCCTATCACCTCAACCCCTCGCTCGTCGGCTGGGCCTATGCGCTCACGAAGGACACGCCGATACCCGACACGGACGGCATGAGGGCCTACCGGGCGCTCTACACGGGTTTCCCGAACGCCCAGAGGCCCCCGTTTGTCCTCTACGGCGAGACCTTCGGCTCCTGCCGCTACTGGCACGGGAAGGCCATGACCCAGTGGGCCTCCGACTGGACGCGCCTCTGGACCGACGGGAAGGGCGAGTTCGCGATGTCGGACATGGAGGACCAGGGCATCGCGGCGGCGCTGGCGCGCCTGGCGAAGATGGGACGCGTCGACTTCAACCGCGTGCTCTTCCTCAGGACGGCCAGCAACTACTGCATGCAGGCCCCGGCCCAGGACGTGAACAAGAGCCTCCATTCCGAATACGCCGGGTACATCCCCTCGCTCGAGGCCGCCTACCGGGTGGGCAGCCGCGTGACCCACGAGCTCTCGGCGCACTGGGACACCTACGGCGCCGCGCCGCCGTCCGGTAACTAGGCCTCGCCGAATGCCCGACCCGGCGACTCCAGACGGCGCCCCGCCGCCCACGCGGAAGAAGCCCACGTTCCCCGTCGGCCCCGGCCTGCGCGGCTACCTGCGCGCCTACAAGAGGGAGCGGGACCTGCCGGTCACCTACGAGCGGCTCCGCGGGTTCACCGAGGTGATCCCGCTCACGGACGCCGACGGCAAGCCTACCCTCTGGGACACTGTGATCTACGACGGGAACGAGATGCGCTCGCTCAACGAGGCGCTGAAGGAGGTCTACGCCCTCATCAAGGTCGACGGCGACATGTCCGTCGTCCGGCACCTCTACGCCGACCGCGTCGACTTCTGCACGTTCGGCAACTCGACCCCGTTCAGGATCCGGATCGTGAACGCCTACAACGACAACCAGGACTACTTCTACATCAAGAGGGCCGACGCCTCGAGGGTCTACGGCCTCGAGCTCGAGCACCTCCTTTCCCCGAACCGCCTCAACTTCATCACGCACGGGAGCACGCTGGTCGAGGAGCACATCCCGGGGGTCCCGGGCGACATCTTCATCAACCGCTGGCTCAACCGCCCGGACCTGAGCCCGGTCCGCGTCGCCAAGGAGCTCGTGAAGTTCAACGAGCGCTGCTTCGTGCGGCTCCTCGGCGACATGCGCTCCTACAACTTCGTCTTCGTCGTGACCCCGGACTTCGAGGACTTCCAGCTGCGCGTTCGGGCGATGGACTTCGACCAGCAGAGCTACAACGGCCGCAGGAACTTCTACAGGCCCCAGTTCTTCAAGGAGAACGCGGCCCTGGCGCTCTTCTGCGCGAAGCACCTGCGCCTGGAGACCGCCAACCAGTACCTCCGGGAGGAGCAGACCCTCATGCTCCAGCGGGCCGAGCTCGCCGCCGCGCGGCTCGGCGTCCTCCTTGCGGAGATGGAGCTCGACCCCATCTCCCCGCCGGAGAAAGTGCACCTGCTGCGGGAATCGCTCGCAGAGCACTACGGGAGGAACGAGTACCTGCGCTGCGAGTCCATGGGGGCACTCGTGAGGGAGAACCTCGAGTCGATCCGCCGCCACGTGGGGCGTCCCGCCCTCTCCGAGCTGATTCCCAATTTATGATGAAATTTCCCCCCTCGCCGGTCCTGTGCGCGCTGGGCGTGGCCGCTCTCCTCTGCGCCGGCTGCGACACCGCGCCCGTCCGCCAGCCGAAGACGACCCAGAAGGTCGTCCTCGCCGCCGACCGGCCGTCGCCCGACGTCCCGATGGACGTCATGACGGCGATCCAGGTCGTCCTTCCCGACACGGACGCCCACCCCGGCTACGTCTGGGAGATCGCCGCCAACAACAACCGGATCCTGGAGGAGATGGGCCCCCTGCGGGCCGGCCCCGGCGCGGGGCCGTCGACCATGTCCTTCTATGCGCTCAAGCCGGGCTGGAGCGTCCTTCGCTTCTTCCTCGTGCGCCCGGGCGAGGCCGAGGCCACGCCGGCCGCAAAGTGCCAGGTCACGGTCCGGGTGACGGACGACTAGGCGCTCCCCTTCAGTTGAGCCAGTGGCCGGAATCGGCGCCCGCGCCGACCGCCTCGCCGGCCTCCGCCTCCTCGGGCGGCAGCTCCTCCAGCGGCGCGAAGCGCTCCGACGAGAACCCGAGCTCCTGCTTGCCGACATGGAAGGGGTCGGGCGGGTTCACGAGCTCCTCGAGGAGGAGCCCGACGGTCGCCGAGTCGCCCCCCTTGACGATCTTCTCCCGGCCGAGGAACACCTCGCGGATCGTGTACGTCTTGCCCTTGTCGGGCAGCTGCTTGTAGACGGCCTTGACGAACCCGTTGAAGGTGTCGTTGGTGCAGACGACCCTCTGGCCCTTGATCACTCGATCCTCCCCTCGTCGAAGTCGATCAGGTCGGGGACGCTCCTGATCTCGTCCGCCCGGTCGGCGCATCCCATCGCGGCCAGCGCCTCGGCCAGGAACTCGCGGCCCGCGGGGGTCATCCCCTTCTGGACGAGCTCCCGGTTCCATTTCGCGGCGCGGGGATCCGCCGGCAGCAGGCGGGCGAGGCCGGCTTCGGTCTCCGCGTCGCTCGCCGACCCGAGGACGACCGCCTCGACCGCGGCCGGGTCGATCCCGAGGTGAAGGCAGAGGAAGCGGTCGATCCCCCTCTTGAAGTTCTTCGCGTAGCTCGGGGGAAGCGCCCCGTGCTCCTTCACGTACCTGCACTTCGCCAGGAACCGGGGAAGGTAGAGGAGGCCGGTCGGCCCGTGCGCGACGTAGGGGGACGGCAGGCAGGTGAGGACTTCCCCCGTGGAACCGGGGATGGGCTTTGACGGCATCGGCGGCCCCAAGGTATATCCCATAACCCTCCATGGACAAGTGCGCCCTTACCCGCTCGATCATATCCCAGCTTGAGGCCGAGCTCGCCCTCCAGACCGAGGCCGCCCTCGGCTCGCGCGAGGAGGCGACGAACGAGGAG
>PMSP01000122.1:219-3867 GCA_003168315.1 Opitutaceae bacterium | reverse complement strand
GCAATGATTTTTATCTTTGGGGCGGGCATCGCGTCGGAATCGTTAATTTCTTAACTGGATGCTACCTCTAGTATGTCGAACTTAAAGTAGCGGATTGATAGACTCCGGGGCACAAGCCAGATGCCTCGCCCGTCACAACGTCCAACCGAGAAACGTCTATTGGAGAGATTCGGCGGGGGTGTCAGGAAGCTTCGCGAGAACACTGGGCTTTCTCAGGAAGATTTTGCAGAGAAGGTCGATGTCCATCGAACCTACGTCGGCATGATTGAACGGGGGGAGAAATCACCGACACTTGGTACGGTGGCGGCTTGGGCTCGCGCTTTTGGATTGGCACCTTCTGAACTACTCAAAGCAGTTGGGTTGTAGTCTCTACATTCCAAATCTCTGTGGCCTTACCATAGCTCTCTTTGGGAATAATTTTTTGGGAGCGGGTCAATCGATTGCCAATACCCAGCTCGGGCCGTAGGCGACGGCCCCCCCCGGTGCTTTCCCATGGATTGAGCCCAAATAGAGCCCTTAAGGGCCCAACTTTTGCCAAGACCACGCCAAGACAGAAAATAACCCAGAGGGGAATTATCCCGTAAGTTATTGTTTATAAATGGCTGCCCGGGCTGNNCCTGCTCTGCCACTGAGCTACCAGGCAATTTCCATTCCGCCCTAGGGGGCACTGGAACGGTCTAAATACGGTCACGGTGCCGATCCGGGCAAGAATAAATTGGGGAGTCAGGATGCCGGGATCTGCAGGAATCGGACGCAGAGGGGCTGGGGCACCGCGATCGTCCCGACGAGCGCCAGGCGTCCCGTTTCCGGGTCGACGCTGTAGGCGGTCGCGTTGTTCGCATCGAGGTTCCCGCAGACGAGCCATTTGCCGGACGGATCGATGGCATAGTTGCGCGGGACCTTGACGCCGNNGACGCCGTCCGCCATGCGCTGGACGAAGGTGAGCTTCCCCGTCGCGGAATCAAACGCGAGGACCACGATGCTGTCGTCGCCACGATTTGATCCGTAGACAAACCGGCCAGACCTCGAGACGACTACCTCGGCCGAGGTGTTCAGTCCCCGGTACTCCTTCCTCAGGATGGACACGGTATCGTAGGGAGCGAGGACGCCCTTCTCGGAGTACCAGTTGAATGCGGTGATCGTCCCCCCCATCTCATTGATGACGAAGGCGTGCCTTCCGTCCGGGTGGAACGCGAAGTGCCTCGGCCCGGCGCCGGGGGCGACGGGCGCGAAGGGCGGGTCGTTCAGCGAGAGCTTCCCCTTTTCCGCGTCGAGCCTGTACACGAACACCTTGTCCTGGCCGAGGTCGGCGACGATCGCGAAGCGACCCGAGGGGTCGACGTTGACTGAGTGAGGGTGGGCCGTTTCCTGGCGCGTCAGGTCGGGTCCGTGGCCGTAATGGCGGACGATGCACGAGCGCGCGCCCACCTTGGCATCGGGCTGGATCGGGAACACCTCGANNCCGTGAGGACGCACCGGCCCGAGGGGTCGACGCTCAGGTGGCAGCCCTCGGATCCGTCAACCAAGCGCTCGCCGACGTTTGTCAGCTCGCCGGTCAAGGCGTCGACCTGGTAGGTCTCGATTGCCTCCCGGGGCTGGCGGAGCATGCGGGGAACCTCCGCCAGCGCGTAGAGGTGCCGCTTGTCCGGAGCGAAGCCCATGAAGACCGAGTCCGACTTGTCCGCCACGCGGGCGGCGGGCGTCAGCGCGCCTGTATCCTGGTCCAGCCGCGAGAGGTAGATTCCCCTGTCGGCGCCGGTCGCCGACGTGCCGAAATACACCCAGCAGGACGGCGCACCTGCGCGCGCGATGGACACGACGGCCATGGCCGCGCCGAAACCGAGGGCCGCAAGGGTGGGGTGCATGGGCCGTCGACGGTTGGTCCGGAGCACATGCCTTGCGAGCCAAAATCCAAACGACTTGCCTCGGGCTTTGGGACCCATGAAAATGGGGCCATGCGGACTCTGCGGGCACGCCTTGCGTTTCTTGTCGCGTCCTGCGCGCTCGCCTCCGCGCTGACGCCCGTGACGACTGCCGCCCCGGCGCCGATCGCGACCCTGCAGCTGAACGACGGGCGCGTCCTCCACAACGTGAGGATTATGTCGGACGAGGGGACGAGCCTTGTCGTCCACGCCGACGAGGGCCTGATGAAGGTGACAAAGGCGAACCTCCCCCAGGCGATTGCCGATCTGTATCCCCAAAAGGCTGCGCCGGCGGGCGCACCGGAAATGGTCATGAAGCCCTTCAACCCGGACCAGGCCCCGGAGGGGCCTTTCCCAACCCCGAAGCCCAAGGCCGCCGTCGACCAACCGAGCCCGACCCCGCGGCCGCCCAAGGCCGTCTACAAGGGCTGCACGATCCTAAGCTACCAGCCGAAGGCCTTCCAGGGGACGCTCGGGAGCGCGGAGGTCGTCATCCGGAACGACACCGACGCGCCGGTCGAGCTCGTGCCCGGTGACTTCATATGCATCACGGGCGAGGGCAAGCGCCTCCCGGGCGGCTACATTGTCACGGACGGAAACCCCATCGTCATCAAGCGCTCGGAGCTGGTTCCGGCCTTCGGCGAAATCGATGATCTCGTGGCCTTCAGCAACAGGGCCATCGAGATAGCGTCGGTCCAATGGAAGAAATGAAGTTTTGGTTGATTTCAAAGCCGCCGGCCTGTCTAATCTCCCTTTCAACTACGCCTGACCGCCGATCCTCGGCGGCCCAGGGGGAACGAATCCATGAAAACTCCGCTCACACTCAAAGTCGCGACGCGCGCCCAGACCGGTCGCAGCGCCTCGCGCCGCCTGCGCAAGGTAAACCGCATCCCCGCCATACTTTACGGGAAGCACTCGGCCCCCGAGAAGCTCTCGATCGAGGTCCCGGAATTCACGAAGCTCCTCAAGTCCGTCGCCGGCCGCTCGCTCCTGATAGAGCTCAACCGCGAGGACAAGCCCGACAAGGCCCTTTCCTACCTTCAGGAGATCCAGCGCGATCCCATCACCGACCGGTACCTCCACGTGGACCTCCACGAGGTCAAGGCTGACGAGAAGTTCGAGATCCGCGTCCCGGTGCGCTTGGTCGGCGAGTCCTTCGGCGTCAAGAACCAGAGCGGCGTCCTGGAGATCGCATCCCACATGCTGCGCATTCGCTGCCTTCCCGGCGACCTGCCGGAGGCGATCGAGATCGACGTCACCGCGCTCAACGTCGGCCAGACGATCAAGGTCGGCGAGCTGAAATCCGTCGAGGGAGTCACCTTCATGGACGACAAGGGCCAGCCCGTCGTCGCCTGCGTCGAGCCTGTCGCCGAGATCGTGCAGGAAGTCGCCGCCACCGCCGTCCCGGCGGAAGGCGCGGCCGCCGCGCCCGCCGACGGCGCCGCAGCCGCACCCGCGACCGACGGGAAGGCCCCGGCAGCCGGGGACGCCAAGGCAGCCGCCCCGGCAGGCGACAAGAAGGCCGCGGCTCCCGCCGGCGGCAAGCCCGCCGCACCCGCCGGCGCCGCCAAGGCCGCCGCCGCCGCGAAGCCGGGCGCTCCGGCCAAGAAGTAAGCCTTTTTCCCCTACCGGCGACCCGCTCGCCGGCCGTTCTTTGAGTCATGTCCATCTCGCTCGTCGCTGGCCTCGGTAACCCGGGCCGCGAATACGAGCTCTCGCGCCACAA
>PMSP01000122.1:0-208 GCA_003168315.1 Opitutaceae bacterium | reverse complement strand
GAAGCCGCAGACCTTCATGAACGAGAGCGGCCGCGCGGTGGGGGCCCTTTCCCGCTACCACAGGATCGACCCCGGGGACGTCGCCGCCGTCTATGACGACGTCACGATCGACATCGGCCTCGTCAAGGTGTCGGTGACGGGCAGCGATGCCGGGCACAACGGCGTCGCCAGCCTACTCGAGCACCTCGGCGCCGGATTCGCCCGGCTG
>PMSP01000382.1 GCA_003168315.1 Opitutaceae bacterium | reverse complement strand
AGCCGAAGGTCTCCCAGCTGGTCCTGATGTCCTTGTCCGGGTTGTCCGCGGCAGGCGCCTCGGATGAGCCGCTCCAGTTGTGGTCCTGGTCCTGGTAGTCGTAGTCGACATAGGTCATGATGCCCGAGCCGGTGGGAAGCATTGAACTCGTGCCCACCTCGTAGATGCCGCACCCGCAGGCGCAGGCCCAGCCGAGGCTCGGAAACGCCAGCAGGGCCAAGGCGACGGCGCGGAGCGCCGCGGTCCGGAGGCGCGCCCGGAGGACGGCGCCTGCTGTTGTCGTGGAAGCCGGCCGATGCCGGTTTTCAGGGAAAATGTGCATTATAAGATTGGGAATTACGGGTGTGCTGGAGAAAACGCGGCCCGCGCGGGGCGCCAGGGACGCGTGTCTGGGTCGGAGGCGGCGGCCGCCTTCCCCCGGGGGGGGATCCTCGGCCGCGAAACGCCGGCTATGCGAGCCGGCCCCTGGGGGGAGGCACCGGGACGTCCGCCATTCGCGCAGGGGCACCCAACGAGGGCGCCTCCTGCCAGTCGGCCGGAACGCGGGCACCGACGAAGGGCGCCGCGCGCTCCAGGATGAGCACCATCTTCTCCGAGCCCGCATTCGGGATGGCGGGGCCATGCCCGTCGGACGCATGCCGGGCCTTGCTCACCGCGCGGCATAGGGCGCAGGGCTTCGCGGGGTCGAAGGTGTTCCTTGCCGCCTGGATGACGGACTCGGTCCTCGCATAGCCGGCGAACATATGGGTCCACGCGACCACCTGGGCCACGTCCAGCATCGCGCCGCTCGCGCAGAGCCAGGCGCAGAAGAGCGAGATTTGGGCCATGCGTCGGGTCATTCCGGGGTCGAGGCTCCGGGCTGCCGCCACGCCCGGCAAGACTTAAGGGCGGTCATTCGGGGACCTGCTCGCCTCCATAAGCGCCCCTCCAGCCCGGTTCCCGCTCTCGACAATCCGGGCGGCACGCGCCATTGTCTGCCTCCCGACGCCAGCCCAGGGCAACCGCTGCCCGGCCGCGAGTAACCCGGCGCGGCACCCCAAAAAGACACACCCCACCCGCCATGGACGAGAGCCAACTGAGCCGGCGCGAAGCAATCAGGAAGGCCGCCCTCGCGGGATTGTTCCTGCCGCTGGCCGCCGCCGTCCCGTCGCTGCTCGCGGAGGATCCGCCGCCAGGGGCCGGGGCACCCGCCCTGAGGCTCGGCATCGTGGGCTATTCCCTGCGGAAGTTCTCGACTGACGAGGCGGTCGCGATCCTCAAGGAGCTCCACGTCACCTCGACGTCGGTCTTCAGGGTGCACGTGCCGATCGGCCTCAGCACGCCGGACGTGTGCCGCGAGATGGCGCAGAAGTTCAGGAGCGCGGGCATCTCCATTGCGTCGACCGGGGTCGTCTACCTGAAGAACAGCGTGGGGGAGATGCGGCAGCAGTTCGAGTGCGGCCGGGCGGCGGGTCTCACCACCATGACGGCCTCGTACGCGGCGCCCCCGGACCGGGACACCTTCCTGCTGACGGAGCGCTTCGTCAGGGAATACGACATGAGGCTCGCGTTCCACAACCACGGGCCGGAGGACAAGATCTTCCCGTCCCCCTACGATGTCTGGGACGCGGTGCAGCCCTACGACGAGCGACTGGGACTGTGCATCGACGTCGGCCACTCCGCCCGCGCGGGCGTCGACCCGGCGGCGGCGATCCTCAGGTGCCGGGCGCGCCTCTACGACGTGCACCTGAAGGACACGCTCGTCGGTGCCGGGGTAAAGAAGGACATCCCCGCCGGGCTGGGATTCGGGCGGCTCGACATCCGCTCGATCATGGCGGCGCTCCTCCAGGTCAAATTCCCCTACCAGGCCGGGCTCGAGGACGAGCTGGACTCGACCGACCCCGTCCCCGGCGTCGCCCAGTCGTTCGGCTACATGCGCGGCATGCTGGCCGCGCTGGCCCCCTCATCCCCCTCATGAAGACACTCCCATTCGCACTCGGGTGCACGCTCCTGGCCGCCTGCTCGCTCACCGCCCGCGCGGCCGACGCCGCGAACCAGCTGACGCCGGAGGAGGCGGGCGGCGGCTGGCGGCTCCTCTGGGACGGCCAGACGACCCACGGGTGGCGAAGCGCCCGCGGGCCCGACTTCCCGGCGCAGGGCTGGGTGATCAGGGACGGGGTCCTCACCGTGCTTTCGTCCGGCGGCAGGGAGGGCGGCGTCGGAGGCGACATCATCACGGTCGACAAGTACTCGAGCTTCGACCTGAAGGCGGACTTCAAGATCACACCGAGGGCGAACAGCGGCATCAAGATCTTCGTCGATCCGGGGCTCAACAAGGGCCCCGGCTCCTCGATAGGCCTCGAGTACCACATACTGGACGACGCGCTGCACCCGGACGCCAAGCTCGGGAAGGACGGCAACCGGACGATGGGATCCCTCTACGACCTCTATCCCCCGGCGCGCGACAAGCACGTGAACCCCATGGGCGAGTGGAACTCGGCCGAGATCATCTCGGACGGCCCGCACGTCGAGCACTGGCTGAACGGCCGGAAGATCCTCGAGTACACCCGGTTCACGCCCGAGTTCCGCCAGAGGGTGAAGGAGAGCAAGTACAGGATCTGGCCCAACTTCGGCGAGCTCCACGAGGGCTACATCCTCCTCCAGGACCACGGGGACGAGGTCTCCTTCCGCAACATCAAGATCCGCGTGCTGCCGGTCGTGGCCACGCGCGACAACTACTACGGCGTCGACAGTCCCCCCGCCGCCGCCAGGTGACCCCCCTCCCCCAATGAACAACCTTTCCGACCGCCGCCAATTCATCAGGACAACCGCGGCCGCGGGCCTCGGGCTCGCGGCGCTCCCCGTCTGGGTGCGCGCCGGCGCGTCGAGCCCGAGCAACCGGGTCCGCGTCGCCGTAGTCGGCACCAACAACAGGGGCCTAGACCACATCGAGGCGCTGTCGGGGATTGAAAACGCCGAGATCGCCTACGTGTGCGACGTCGAGGACGGCGCCCTCGCGAAGGGGGTGAATCTTGCCGCCAGTTTCCCCGGCCCGCAGCCGAAGGCGCTCAAGGACTTCCGAAAGGCGCTGGAGGACAGCTCGCTGGACGCGATCACGATCGCCGTCCCCGACCACTGGCACGCGCCGATGGCGATCATGGCGATGGCCGCGGGCAAGCACGTCTACGTGGAGAAGCCGTGCTGCCAGAACCCGCACGAGGGCGAGCTGCTCCTCAAGGCGATCTCACGCTACAACCGGCTGGTCCAGATGGGAAACCAGAGGCGGTCGTTCCCGACCATGCAGGTCGCGATCAGGGAGATCCAGGGCGGCGTGATCGGGAAGGCGTACTACGCGAAGGCCTGGTACGAGAACAACCGCGC
>PMSP01000137.1 GCA_003168315.1 Opitutaceae bacterium | reverse complement strand
TGGGTCCTGCTTCTGGGGGAAAATCCGGGCCATCTCGAGGTCCACCAGGTGCTTCTGCTCCGCAAAAGTCCGCCCACTCGGGCTCAGAACGCGGTCCACCTGCGCCTTGAGCGCGGCGACACCCGCCTTGTCATCGCAGCGGACGCCGGTCGCGACGCGACCGACGAACCCGCAGAACGTGCACTCGACCTCCTGGCCGGGCTTCACCTGGCGCAGCTGCGCGAGCAGGTCGTCGTAGTCCCTGTAGGTGATGACGACCGTGCGCTCCCGCCGGACTTGCTCGGGGCTCGAGCTCTTGAAAGCGTTCGGATGGCGGTGCCATGCCAGAAGCATGAACCCGAACGACACCAGGATGACGATGTTCCTAAGAAGCTGCACGGGAACGATTGTTGGCGGGGTCGCCCGGTGAACGCCATATTGGGGCACTAAGTAGAATTGCGACATCGGTCCCGGCATGCTTCTCTTCCCGGAAACATGCGCATTCTGGCATTCACGGCTATGGCCGCCTTGTCCCTGGCGCCCCGGGCCGGCGCGGCTCCGGATCCCGCCGCGCGCGTTCAGACCCTGAAGATCACGATACTCTCGACCATGCTGGCCGACGGGCAGGAGCTCGGCGAATGGGGATTCTCCGCCCTGGTGGAGGCGGACGGCCACCGCATCCTCTTTGACACGGGCGCGCACACGGACGTCGTCCTGAAGAACGCCCAGACGCTCGGGGTCGACCTGGCCTCCGTTCCCGAGGTCGTCCTCTCCCACAACCATTGGGACCACGTGGGCGGGCTCCTCACGCTGCGCCAATCCGTGCTGGCCAAGTCCCCGGGCGCATTGGCGCGGGTCCACGTGGGGGAGGGGATCTTCTACCCCCGAACGACCTTCAACCCGGGTATCGAGGACAACCCGGCGCTCCTTCTAAAGCCCGAGTACGAGAAGACCGGCGGCGTCTTCATCGTCCATGACGGGCCGGCCCAGCTTTATCCCGGGGTCTGGCTCACGGGTCCGGTGCCCCGGAAGTACCCCGAGCGAAACTGGAGCGGCTCCGGCCGGGTCAAGGAGCCGACCGGCTGGGTCGAGGACAATGTTCCCGAGGACCAGGCGCTCATCTTCGACACCGACCTGGGCCTCGTGGTGCTCGTCGGCTGCGGCCACGCGGGGATCATCAACACGATCGAGTGCGCGCGCGCCACCGTGCGCCCCGCGCGGATCGCCGCCATCGTGGGCGGCATTCACCTTTTCAACGCCTCCGACGAGACGCTCGACTGGACCGAAAAGAAGCTCGCCGGCTTCGGCGTGGACAACTTCCTCGGCGGCCACTGCACCGGGATCGAGACGGTTTATCGCTTTCGTGCGGCCCTGGGCCTGGACCGCAAGCACGCCGTGGTGGCCGCGGTCGGCTCCTCATTCGACCTGCGCGGCGGGATAAGCCCCGGGAACATCGCTCGCTGAGCCGCCGGAAATGCCACGAGCCGCCAAACTCGCGGGAGCCCTCGGTTTCGCGGCAATGATCCTTGCGGCATGCCCGGGGCGCGCCGCCCTCGGCGACGCCCCCATGGTGAGCGACCTCGCGGCCGCCGGGTCGCTGACCCTCGCGAGCCCCGGCCGCCCCGCGGCCCTCTGGGCCTCGGAAAACGACTGGCCCGGGGTCCTCAGGGCGGCCCGGGATCTCCAGGCCGACATCGAGCGCGTCACGGGCTCGAAGCCGGCGTTTTCCACCGGGCAGCCGGCGCCCGCCGCCGACGCCGTCATCGTCGGCACGGTCGGCCGCAGCACCCTCATCGACGGGCTGATCGCCGGCGGCAAGATCGACGCCGGCGAAATCCGCGGGAAATGGGAGTCGTTCCTGGTCCAGGTCGTCGACAATCCGGTCCCCGGCATCGCGCGCGCCCTTGTGATCGCCGGCAGCGACAAACGCGGGACGATCTACGGCATCTACGAGGTTTCGGAGCAGATCGGGGTGTCGCCCTGGTACTGGTGGGCCGACGTGCCCGTCCGCCACCGCGAGTCGCTCTTTGTCCCGCCTCTGCGCCGGGTCGAGGGCGAACCGGCGGTCAGGTACCGGGGCATCTTCCTCAACGACGAGGCGCCGGCTCTTTCAGGCTGGGCCAAGGAGAAATTCGGGGGCTTCAACCATGCTTTCTACGAGAAGGTGTTTGAGCTCCTGCTGCGCCTGCGGGCGAACTACCTATGGCCCGCGATGTGGGACAACGCCTTCAACGAGGACGATCCCGAGAATCCGCGACTCGCCGACGAATACGGCATCGTGATGGGGACGTCCCACCACGAGCCGATGCTCCGTGCCCAGCAGGAATGGAAGCGGCACGGGACCGGCCCGTGGAACTTCGCGGACAACCCGCAGGAACTGGAGAAGTTCTGGACCGAGGGCATACGCCGGAACCGGGCGTTCGAGAGCATCGTGACGATCGGCATGCGCGGCGACGGGGACGTCCCGATGTCGCAGGAGAGCAACATCAACCTCCTGCAGAGGATCGTGGACGTGCAGCGGGGCATCCTCGGCAGGGAGATGAACGCGGACGTCACCCGCGTGCCCCAGCTCTGGGCCCTCTACAAGGAGGTTCAGGACTATTTTGAGAAGGGGATGCGCGTGCCCGAGGACGTCACGCTCCTCTGGTGCGACGACAACTGGGGCAACATCCGGCGCCTGCCGACCCCGGCCGAGCGCCGGCGGCCCGGCGGCGCGGGCATCTACTACCACTTCGACTACGTGGGGGGGCCCCGGTCCTACAAGTGGCTCAACACCTATCCCATCACGAAGGTGTGGGAGCAGATGCACCTGGCGGCGGAGCTTGGCGCCAACCGCATCTGGATTGTCAACGTCGGCGACCTGAAGCCGATGGAGTTCCCGATCGAGTTCTTCCTGCGCTACGCCTGGGCGCCGGAGCGCTGGCCGAGCGGGCGGCTCGACGAGTTCGGCCGCCTGTGGGCCTCGCGCGAGTTCGGTCCCGAGCATGCCGCGGACATCGCGGGCATCATGGCGTCCTACACGAAGTTCAACGGGCGCCGCAAGCCGGAGCACGTGGGCCCGGACACCTTCAGCATCGTCAACTACGCCGAGGCGGACCATGCGGTCGACGACTGGGACAGCCTGGTCGCCCGCGCGACCGAGATCCAGGGCCAGCTGCCTGCGGAGGCCCGGGACGCATTCTACCAGCTCGTCCTCCACCCGGCGGCCGCCAGTGCGACCGTGACCGAGCTCAACGTCGCCGCGGCCCGCAACCGCCTCTACGCGGTCCAGGGGCGCGCCTCGACGAACATGTGGGCTGCGCGCGCGAGGGATCTCTTCGCGACCGACGCGGCGCTTACGGTGTACTGGAACGAGCAGCTGGCTGCGGGCAAGTGGAGGCACTTCATGGACCAGACCCACCTCGGCTACACCAACTGGCAGGAGCCGGTTCGAAACGCCATGCCGGCCGTCACCGAGCTGCAGTTGCCCGCGGAGCCCGAGCTCGGCGTTGCGATAGACGGGAGCGCCGATGCGTGGCCCACGGACAACGGGAGCATCCCGGCGCCCGTTCTGCCCGAGCTGAGCCCCTACGGGCGCGCGGGCACTTCCATAGAGGTCTTCAACCGGGGGCTGGGTTCCGCGGCCTATTCAGTCCTGTCGGACGTGCCGTGGCTCCACGTGAGCCCTGCGCAGGGGCAGGTCGACCAGGACAAGCGGCTCCAGGTCGCGGTCGATTGGAACGCGGTTCCGGCGGGACAAAGCAACGCCGTCCTCACGGTGACGTCGCCTGGCGGGGGAGCCGTCCGGATTGCGGTGCCCGTATCCAAGCCCGACGTGAAGGTCTCCGGCTTCGTGGAAAGCGGCGGGTGCGTCGCCATTGAGGCGCCGCATTTCGACCGCGCGATCGACACCCATGGCGTCGCTTGGACCGTGCTTGACGGATATGGGCGCACTCTGGGCGCGGGCACGCCCCTCCCGGTCACGGCCGACGTCCAGGCGCCGGGCGGCGACTCGCCCCACCTTGAGTACGACCTCTGGCTGTTCCATGCCGGCGATGTGAAGGTGGAGGTGACGGTTGCGCCGAGCCTGAGCTTCGTCCCCGGCCATGGGCTCCGCTTCGCGGTGTCCCTGGACGACGAGGTGCCCACGCAGGAGGAATACGTGGCCCGGGTCGGCGAGGACAAGGGCGGATGGGCCGAGTCGGTCCTCGACGGAGTCCGAAAGGTCGTTTCCGAGCACAGGGCCGCCCTTCCTGGACACCACGTGCTGAAAATCTGGATGATCGACCCCGGGATCGTCCTGGAGCGGATTGTCGTCGACCTTGGTGGCGTGCGGCCGAGCTATCTGGGTCCACCGGAGAGCGCGCGCGCCGTCCCTGACGCGCCCCCGACTCCCGGAAGCTGAAGACTGCCCTCGATGAATGATGCCTCGGCTCGCCCGGATCTTGGATACCCGTTGCGCGCGGTCCGAAGGATCACCATAACCCGGGCGTGAAGATCTCAGAGAAGGTGCGCCGCATCTACGACCGGCGCCCGTACCCCTGTGGAGCTCAGTCGCTGAAGCATTCCGGATGGGCGCTCGCGCTCGACTGGGTGGATGCCATCGGGCGAAACGGGGCCCAGGTGGGGAAAACCCCCCGAGTGCTCGTCGCCGGGTGCGGAGCCGGCGCCGAGGCCTTCGACCTTCAGCGGCGCCTGCCGTCGGCCGAAATCGTCGCGGTCGATTTCAGCTCCCGTTCCATCGCCTTGGCCAAGCGCCTGCAGCGGCGATCGCGGAAAATGTCGGGAATCCGCTTTCTCACCGGCGACCTGGGGGATCGGGAGCTGCCAGCCAGGGTCGGGGGTGAATTCGACCTCATCACGTGCCACGGCGTCCTCT
This sequence comes from Opitutaceae bacterium, assembly GCA_003168315.1. Classification (GTDB taxonomy): domain Bacteria; phylum Verrucomicrobiota; class Verrucomicrobiia; order Opitutales; family Opitutaceae; genus Palsa-1447. Next base: position 17,868 of record PMSP01000137.1, on the reverse strand, counting down.
CGTATATCCCCGGGCCCTCACGGGTCCTGAAAAACCTCGGCCGGTGCCTGAAGCCGGACGGCGTCCTCTACCTCGGCGTCAACGGCGCGGCGCACGTCAGCACCCGAATTAGGCACATCTTGGCCATCTTCGGTTTTGACATGAACGAATACACGGAAAAATCCCACATGCGCGACATCGTGAGGCTCTGCGATACCGTCCTGTCGCCCGAGGGCCTCCCGAGCATTTCCGGCGCGCGTGCGGAATTCCTCTCCAGCGACCTATTCGGGCCCCTGATCCAGAACCTTACGCTTGCGCGGTGGGCCGAATGCGCCCGGCGGGGCGGCCTTCATTTCCGGGGAAGCTTGTCCTCGATCCGATTGATCCGGCTCATAGCCGGGAACGACCTGGTTCCGCTGCTGATGCCGAGGTCGCGCGCCAGCGCGGGCATCCTCCTTGAGCAGATCAGGCCCTCCCAGTTCCATCGGCTGCTTTTCGCAAGGACCTCGGCGCCAGATCCCCCGTGGGCGAGCCGCGGGCGCCTCCCGGAGTGGAGGATCAAGCTCACGGGCCTCTACAGGGTCAGGCTCCCGAAGCCGGCACGCAGGATGCTCGACCGGCTGAGGAAGGTCACGATCTCCAGCGTCACCCTCAAAATTTCATCGGAATGGAGCATGCCGGAATGGGAGGTGGAGCTCCTGCGCTCCGGCGATGGCCGCCATCAGGTTGCGAGCCTCCTTCGAAAGATGCCGCTTTCGGTGCCCTTCGCCGATCTGCGGAAGCAGTTGTTCCTCCTCTATCAGCTCGGGATCATCAATCTCCTGCATCCGGGCACCGCGCCCGGCGCCTACTGAATGAACCAGCGCAGGTCCTTGGAGGAGGCGTCCGAAAAATGGGTGTCGAGGATCCGCTGCTCAATCCGGCTCCTGATCGAGGCGTCGGCGATGTCGGGCTCGGTCTTGCTCAGGACACGGCACAGGCGAAAGATGCCCGGTGCGGGCGACAGTTCCTGCAGCTCGCCCACGCTGGCGCAGAGCAGCTTCTGCCGGGCGTCCTCGTCGAGATCGTCGGCCAGCAGATCGAGCATCGTGAACGGGTAGCGCGCCTCGCGCGCCACCTCCTCGAGGGAAAGCCCGTCCTCGCGGACGCAGAGGACGGCCTCGTGCATCGCGTCGGTGGAATCAAATTCCACCGTTTCCAATTTAACCCGCGTGAGCGTCAGTCGCAGCGAGGCCATTCCCCGTGAAAGCCGCTCGTTTGTCAGCACCGACTCGCATCTCAGGCGGTAGGAAACCTCTTTCTCTATCATGCCATCAAGCCAGCCCTGGTCGCGCCCGATGGACTCGAGCCATCCTTGCAGCCGGTCGGGATCCAGGCCAGTGCGCTGCATGAATTGCCTCCGCTCTTCCTCCACCTGGCCCTCATTGGGTGGAGTCTCCGCCGCCGCGTGCGCCACGAGCCTGCGGCTCAGGGCAACGGCAAGCGGGCCGAACGCCCGCGAGAGGAAGGGGTCACATTCCAGCATGCCGAGCATGTCGTCGTCGATGCGCGACAAATCAACCTCCTCGGGAGCAACCTTCTCCTTGAGGAAATGCAGCCAATAATCGCGCGTGAAGTAGCCCTGGAATTCCCCCGTCGTGAGGCCGCGGGCTTCCAGCCAAGCCTCCATTTCCTCAGCCGAGATCAGGTCGTTGTCATACCTGAATCGCTCCATCCTCGACTCGATCTCCCCGTCGTCCGCCTCCAGCTCCAAGTTGTCAGCCTCGGATTCGCATGCCATGCCCCAGGCGGCGCTGGCCGCGCACGCCTGCAGCTCATTCCGAAACAGCGCGGCCCGGATTACCTCGCCGACGCCAACGATGATGTCCTTGTAGGCGAAAGCCTTGCAATCTCCGGCCGGCGATTCGCGGGCGCTGTTCTTATCTATCAGGGGGGGAGCGGTTGAGGATTCAGGAATTCCCTCTTAAAGCCGACCGATCCGCCCTTGGGGTCCTTCCTCGAATGCAGGTCCTTGAATTTCACATGGGCCTTCGCGGAAGCTTTCTTCTTTTGCTTGCTCATTTTATTTTTGGGTTGTGACGATTTGTGCCGTGTTCCGTTTCACTCTTGGAGAACTCTATTACCTCAGCGCTAATCTTCGCCCTGGGGGCCCATTTGCAAATTTTCTTTGGTGAATGGTGCCGCATTTGGTCAAAACAGGTGATCGCCAGTCACTTGTGGTGTTATCGGCGGCCGGGGGCCGCAAGGTCACGGGAGACTAGGGTCGCCCGAGGTTCTCGCGCAGCTGCCGGATCGGCTCGAGGGCGTACTCAATCAGTGTCCGGCTTCCGACGACAACCCGCGCCTGGCCCCGCATACCCACGCGCAGCGGCTTCAACTGGCCGTTCACCTGGAACGCATCCTGGTCGAGGGTGGCCGTGGCGATGAACTGCTGTCCATCCCGAGACGAGACGATCGACTGGCTGATCCATGACAGTGTTCCGGTCACGGTTCCATAGCGCTGGTAGGGAAAGGCGTCGGCAAAGAACCTCATGCGCTGGCCGACGGCAAGGCGGGCAAGGCCCGTCTCAGTGAGCGAGAGGCGCACCCGCAGCTTCCCGTTCGCGCGGGCGAGCTGGCACAGTTCCTGGCCGTTCTGGACCACGCTTCCCGGGTTGTTCTGGGCGACCGAGACAACGACGCCGGCATAGGGGGCGCGGATTGAGATCATGTTCTGTTGGGAATCCTCCAGCTGGCGCTTCAGCGCGCCCAGCCGGATCTCGAGCTTCTTTACCTCCGCCAGCTGGTCGGATCGCTGCCTCGCCTGTTCCGCAGCCAGCTGCTGGCGCTGCAGGATGACCTCCTGGCGCGTCCGCGTCGTGACGCTGAGGTCCTTCTCGGCGCCCTCGACCTCCAGCCTGCGGACGATCACGTCAGTCTCGGAGTAGACCCCGATCTTTTGCAGCTTTTCGACCCGGGCCGCCAGGTCGCGCTCGACGGCGAGCGTCGACTCGCGGAATTTAACCTCGTCGTCGGCCTGGGCGATCTCGTGGTCCTTCATCTGGATGTCGGCGGCGTCGGTGAGCTCGGATTGCTTGATGTTCTTCTGCCTCGATGCCAGGTCCTCCTCCAGGGTCCTCGCCTCGGTGTCGCGGTCTCCCACCTCCTCGGAACTAAGGACGAAGAGCGTGTCGCCCGCCGCTACCTCGCGGCCCTCAGTGGCGAGCACCTGGCGGATTACCGCGACCCGCGGCGACTGGATCGGGTCGGCCCCGCCCTCCGGAACGATGATACAGGGACAGCTGATCGTCTCGGGCGTCCGGACGACAAAGGCGGCGATGAGGCCAAACGCGAAGAGCGCGATAACGAGCCACGCGGTTCCCCAGATGACCAGGTTCGGCGGGTCGCGGGGCAGCAGCGTTGATTCCCTGTCCAAGGTGTGCTGGTCCTCGCGGCGTGAGTTTGGTGTCATCGGCGTTGATCAGATTCCAAGCTGCTGGCTTGAGAGGTAGAAATAGAGGCCTCGTCTCGCCATGAGCTCGTCGTGGCTGCCGGTCTCCGCTACCTCGCCCTTCTCGAGAACGATGATGGTGTTCGCCTCGCGGATCGTGCTCAGCCTGTGGGCGATAACGATGCAGGTTCGTCCGGACATTAGCCGGCTCATGTTCTCCTGGATCGTGCGCTCGGACTCCGTGTCGAGTGCGCTTGTGGCTTCGTCGAAGATGAGAATGGGCGGGTCGTTATACACCGCGCGCGCGATGGCAATCCGCTGGCGCTGCCCCCCGGAGAGCGCCAGGCCAGATTCTCCGATCCGGGTCTCGTAGCCCATGGGAAGCCGCATGATGAAATCGTGGGCGTTCGCGACCTGCGCCGACCACAGAACGCGGTCAAAGTCGGCGTCGTTGTCGCCGAAGGCTATGTTGCCGGCGATCGTGGCGTCGAAGAGGTAGTTTTCCTGGAGGACCACGCCGATCTGCCGGCGGAGGTCGCGGTGGTTCACCGTCTTCAGGTCGAGGTGGTCGACCAGGATGCTTCCTTCAGTCGCCTCCATGAGTCCGGCCAGCAGCTTGATCAGGGTCGTCTTGCCGCTGCCGCTCCGTCCGACGATCGCGACCATCTGTCCCGGCGCGATGTCGAAGGTGACGTCCCTCAGGATGGGCGGGGCATCGGGACCGCCGTACCTGAAGCCGACCTTCCGCAGTTCAATGCGCCCTTCCAGGCTCGCGACGGGCGTCAGCCGGGACCGATCCCGGCCCTGCTCCGGCTCCTCGTCAAATATGTCGTTCAGGCGGTTCAGGAGTACCGATGCCATCTGGAGGCTGTCCCAGATGCCCAGCGCGCGCAGAATAGCCGCATAGGCCATCGCCGTGAGGGACCCGAACGCCACGAAGCCGCCGATGGTCATCTGGCCCTCGATGACGCTGTGGGCGCCGAACCAGAGGAAGAGTCCCGTCGAGACAAGCCCGATTGTCTGCAGGATGCCGTCGTAGGACATCACGATGAAATTGCTCCGGAAAAGCTTCTTCGCGACCGCAAGGAACTCGCTCAGCATCGCCTCCCGGAAGGCGATCTCGGCCGAAGCCGCCTTGACCGCCTCGATTCCCTTGATCGCATCTATCTGCTGCGAGGTGTACTTTCCCTGGCTCTGCTCGATGTCAAAGAAAAGGGGTCTCAGCACCTTGACGGAGAAGACCATCAGCGCGGCGTAGAGGGGAGTGGTCGCGAGAAAAATGAGCGTCAGCTTCGGGCTGTAGAGCGCCATGAAGGTCAGGGCTCCCAGCAGCTGGACCAGGGCGAGGACGCCGCCGATCCCGTGCTGAACAAAGAACTGGCGCACCTGGCGGGCGCCGTCCAGACGCCGCTGGATGTCGCCCGTCCGGCGGCTCGAGAAATAGGACATCGGCAGGGAAAGCAGCCGGCGGGTCAGGTAGTCAAGGAGGGCCGCGTCAATCCGCAGCGCCGCGAATCCAAGCAGGTACTGCTGGGCCAGGTTGGCCAGTTGGAAGAAGACGAGCGAGGCGCCCAGCCCGCACATGACGACCGTGAGGAGTCCGAGGTCGTGCTCGACGATGACCTTGTCGACGACCGTCTGCGTGAAAACGGGGAAGAGCAGCTGCAGGAAGCTGATCACCAGGGCGAGCAGGATGCCCGGAATCAGGATGGAGCGGAACTGGCGGAAAAATGGCGTGAGCCAAGCCAGCGTCGGCCTGGCGAGCGGAGCGCTGTCGAACGAGATCGTGTAGTCGAACAGCGCCGCATATCCCGACCATTTTTCCTTGAATTCACCTAGGGGGATCCTGCGGAGCCCCCTCGCCGGGTCCGCTACCCGGACATGGGTCTTGCCGACATCGTACAGCACCATCCAGTGGTTTCCCTCCCAGTGCACGATCGCCGGCAGCGGCATCGCCGGAAGGTTGCGCACGGACGCCTTGACGGTGCGCGCCGCCAGTCCCAGCTCGGTCGCCGCGTGGCAGATGGCCTTGAGGCTGGTCCCATCCTGCGAGACATGGCACAGGCGCCGGATGAGCGAGAGGCTCACGTTTCGGCCGAAATGGAGGCAAACCATCGAGAGGCTGGCCGCGCCGCAGTCCATTGCGTCGATCTGCCGGATGAATTTGATCCGACGGACGCGTCCGCGTTTTTCGAAATGCCCCTCCTTGTCGGCGAAGGTGGCCTCATCCCCGGTCTCGTCGGCGCCGGCGTCTCCCGGATCGTGGGCGCCCGCATCCGCGGGAAGCATCTCGACCGAGAAATCGAGCGGCACTCGCGCCTCAGTTTCCTTGTTGTACTGAGCCACCCGCTCCTCGAGCAGCCTGGCGAAGTCCGGGTAGCGCTGCCTCAGGACGTGCACCGCCTCGGGCCGCATCGCGAAGAGCTGCGTATTCGCGGAAGCCTCCGCGGAGGCCGCACGGGGCGAGGCGGTTAGCAGAGAGAGCTCGCCAAAAAAATCGCCTTCGCGGCAGAACGCCAGGTTCCTCACCCGGCCCCCGACCAAGGTGAATATGCGGACGCGGCCGGTCTGCACGATGTACATCGGGCCGGCAGCGTCGCCCTCGCGAATAATCGTCTGGCCCTTTGAGAAGCCGACAGGCGTGAGGTTTTCAATCAACTCGCGCAGTGCCGGCGCCGAAAGGCGGCCGAAGTTGCTGAACTCATAGAGGAATCCGTGCACGGCCTTGAATCGCGCCGTCATCTCGATGTAGGTCTTCAGTTCGGGGAATTGCCCCAGCGTCTCGAGAAAATCGTCGCGCCCCAGGCGCAGGACCTCGACCGACGTGCTGCACCGCACGGATGCGTTGCGGGTTCCGCCCTCGAGAAGCGCCGAATCCCCGAACTCGGAGCCCGGGCGAAGGGAGCCAAGGACAATTTCCTCGCCTTTTTCACTCTTCTTGACGATGCGGGCCCTCCCGGATGCCAGGATATAGAAGGCATCCGCCTCGTCCCCTTCGCGGACGATCAGGTCCCCGAATTCGAAGCGCTCCCTGCTGAACCTCTCCCAGAGGGTTGCACGCCGCTCCTCCGGGACGAACTTCAGCAACGGGGAGTTGCGAAGCAGTTCTTCCATATCGTCCATCGGCATCGAGCCTCGATTTCCGCAAAAAATGGGAATTAGGGCAACTCTCGATCGCCGCCCTGCAAAAGATGCCAAATTGGGGGGTGACGGATCCTCCCCCGGTCACGGGGATATCCTCAGGGCAGCGCCGGCACATCGCTGCGCAGTATGCTCTCCATAAACCTCAACGATATCGCGGATGGAGTGATTCGGATGATGGCATCCCTGAGCGCGCAGGCCAGGGGGTTTTCCAACTGGCCCAACATGCCCAAACGCAGGGACTGCCTTGTTATGGCGTTTGTTCGCGGGATGCGCCTGCTTTCGTAGGAGCGCAGGATGCGCTGCGCATTGTCTCCCTGGCCAAAACAGTGGGCCAATGTCACAGCGTCCTCAATCGCCTGGCACGCGCCCTGGCCGAGGTTTGGGGTTGTGGGATGCGCCGCGTCTCCGAGCAGGGTCACCCGCCCTCGACCCCAGGACGTGAGCGGCTTTCGGTCGACGATGTCATTGCGCAGGATGCCTTCCTGGCTGGCTTCGATGAGTTCCGGGATCGGGGAAACCCAGTCTCGAAAACAGGCCAGTACCTCGGCTTTTCGGCCGCCTGGCGCATCGGCCGCTCCCTCCGGTGCATTTTTTGTTCCGAACCAGAAGATCCGCCCCAGCCCGCAGTGATGGACTGAAAACCGTTTTCCAGGCCCCCAGGCCTCATAGGCCAGATCCGTCGGCAACGCCTTGTGCGCGAGCTGGGCAAGTCCCCTCCAGCAGGTGTAACCCGCGTAACGCGGCTTCGATTCGCCGTGCAGGAGCGCTCGCACGACGGAATGCAGCCCGTCCGCGCCCACCAAGGCATCCCCGCGCTCTTCGCTGCCGTTGGCGAAGCGCACGGTGACACCGGCATGGTCCTCATCGAAACCGGTGCATCTGGCCCCGCAGTGAATCCTGGCGGGGTCGACCAGCCTGGCTAGCTGCTCCAGGAACTCCCCGCGATGGACGCAGATATTCGCCGGTGCCCGAAACTTGCTCTCAATGCGCGCGAAGGGCGCTGCCGAAAGTGCGTCCCCCCGCCAATTGCGCACCTCAAAACGAGCCTCAGCGGAACCGCGCGCCAGCAAACCATCGGCCGCCCCCATTTTCCTCAGAGCCTTCGTGGCGTTAACCCAAAGCGTCACGCCGGACCCGACCTCGCGCAACCGGTCCGCCTGCTCAAAAACCGCCGATTGAACGCCCACGCGTTCAAGCGCGATGGCCGCGGAAAGTCCGCCGATTCCCCCGCCGACGATGATGACTTTCATCTGAAGGTAACCGCTTTATCTGTTGCGACTGAAGGCTCCCCATCCTGGGACGATCGCCTGGGCCTCGTCCGAATTCGGCGTCAGCGGTAGTGCGCCCTCAGCAGATCTGTCCCCCAACGTCCGTACTTTCACGCTGCCGACGACATGTTCGTTCGCTTTGGATTTCATGTTCTTCAGGTTGTCTAGTGCCCCGCCTTTGAAGTGAGATCAAAGACGCTTTGGTTTCCAGCTGGATCGACGGGCAATGGCTTTGTGCCCGCTTTATTCTTACGCGTTATTACCGCGATGGCGCGCCTAAAAAACCAGGGAAGGCATGCGCTTTCGCGCGTGCATTCCAGCGGATCATCGCGCTTCGTTGGGCTCCATGGTTGAAGAATGAAGCACATTGTGAACCGGATGCTCCGGAATCGTGCCTAACGAATACCCGAAATTGCATAGCCTCGGTCCGTGCCGCAGGGGAGGAGGCCCACATTTAGAGCTCCTGCAGCCGGCATGGTGACAATGCTCACGCCAAGAGCATGACCAACGTTTAATGCCAACGAATTGCCATATATATACTAATTATATGATATAAATTTAATGCCACATTGCGTTAATTCGCCGACAACTTGCCTGCCATCCTCTCGTTTTGTAGCCTTGTGAATCCCCGCCGTCCTCCTGGTATGCGCCTATACCCATGAATCCCTCATTTGATCAGATCCGAGACCAACAAAGGGAGACTTGGAACAAGTTCTCGCCCGGCTGGGAAAAATGGGACGGATTCAACATGAGGTTCCTACAGCCGATGGGAGACGAAATCATTGCCTCCCTCCGGCTCCGCGAAACTGACGCCGTCCTCGACATCGCCGCCGGCACGGGCGAACCGGGCCTGACAATTGCCGCTCGCGTTCCGAAAGGCAGCGTCATTGGCACTGACCTCGCCGAGGGAATGCTCGCCATCGCTGCGGCCAGGGCCCGTGCGGAAAGCCGCTCCAACTACGCAACCCGGGTGGCTGACGTCTGCGCCCTTCCTTTTCCCGACGCCACCTTCGACGCCATCAGCTGCCGGATGGGCTTCATGTTTTTTCCGGATATGGCGCTTGCGGCAAGAGAGGTTGCGCGGGTCCTCAGGCCGGGCGGCCGATTTTCAACCAGCGTGTGGGGCGCTCCGGACAAGAACCCGTGGGTGACAACGATCATGGGTGCGGTCCAGCGCAATGTCAGTCTGCCCGCATCTGTTGCCGGCGCTCCTGGGATGTTCCGCTGCGCTCCGGCCGGATTGATCGCCGGCTTGCTGCGCGATGCCGGATTTTGCGGCGTCACCGAAAGGGAAGTAAGCGGCCAGGTGGTCTACGACAGCGCTGACCACTACTGGACCATGATGATGGAGGTCGCCGCCCCGGTGGTCACTGCGATGAGCGGCGCTGACGAGTCCATCCGCGCAACCGTAAAATCGGAGGTCTACGCTGCTCTCGAACGGGTCGGCGTCCCCTTGTCCCTCCGTTACAGCGCCAGCGTCATCACCGGCGAGCGCAATCTGTAAGTCGGCGCGCCCGCGAAACCCGGATCAGCCTCGCCTCTGGTTAGGCAGAGGCGCCTTGATTGGCCGGCATGCCGCTAGTTCAGGACGGGCTCAAGGGAGGCGAACTCATCGGCTATTTTCGCCGCAGTCTGGTCCTCTGAGTCAAAAGCAGCGATGGCCCGACGAAATATGCTCATGGTACCTCGTAAACCTCGACGAGGGCAGTCCCGCCGCCGCCGTTCGTCCCCGAAACCTGCACGGTGTACGGCCCGGTAGGCAGCGTGACAAGGACCGCCGAATCAGTGCTCGTGGGGGACTCCCATGGGAACGCTCCCACTGACGTGGCCGCACCCGAGATCTGTTCGCTGCCGCCCCAGCCGCTGTTGCTCTCGAGCATGGTTGTGCCCGAAAAGAGCTGCAACTGGGGATACTGCAGCGTCCCGGAAAGCCCGAAGCTTGCGAGCGCGGGCCCCGAGACCCGAATAAGTACAGTCCTCGAAGTGCTGCCGCCGACGTCAAAGCCGACTATCAGGATGTTGTCACCTGTTCCGACCTGCGCCCGCACCGAGATGTTGACTATCCGGGGTGTCGCAGTCGTGTAGGATCCTTTCGGCGTGGCGTCGTAGATTTCGGCAAGCGCAACGCCGACGTCGCCGCTGTCACCGGCGATCTGGGCGGTGTAGGAGCCATTGGGCAAATTCTCAAGCAGCGCCGCGTCGTTGCTTGTGGGCACGCTCCATGCGAACGCTCCCACGGCGGAGGCTACGCTTGAAATTTCGGGGATACCGCCCCAGCCGTGGTTTGTGCCGAGGACGGCATTGGTGCCGGAGTAAAGGCTCAGCAGGGGGTCAGGGAGCGTGCCCGCGACGCCGAACTCAGCAAGCGCGGGGCCCGATCCGCGAATGAGAAGCCTCTCCGAGCCCATGGTGCCCGCGCCGCCAACGACAAATCCGGCGATCAGGATGTTCTGCCCGGTCCCTGCCTGCGACCGGGTCGAGATGTTGATCAGCCTGCCGATATCGTTGGTCGGGGCGACCGATACGGTTGCCGGGTTGCTTGTTGTTGATCCCAATGCGTTGCTCGCCACGCAGGTGTAGGCCCCCGCCGCCGCAGCGGCGTCGCTCAGCAGCAGAATCGGACTTGTGCCCCCGGTGACCGGCGTCGATCCATTTAGCATCCATTGGTACGAGGACGTCTGGGTTGCCACCGCATCCAGGGCCACCGTTCCACCCGTCACCGTCGCCGAAATTGGCTGTGTTGTGAATACGGGGGGGGTGCCAGCCACGACAATGGTGAACGGAAACACGGCGGATACGCCCTTGCCGGCATAGGGTCCTCCCGATTCCCCTCCCTTCCAGAAGCCCTGCAGGCTGATCGAATAGGTCCCCGCAGTGGTTGGCGTTCCCTCCAGGAGCGGGGTCGTCAGCGGGTTGGTGGCCGTTGTGGCATCGAGGTCTCCGGTTTCGGTCAGGCTCCCTCCGTTCGGCTGCACGGTGGTCAAAATGAGGCCGGGCGGGAGATCCCCCATCTCCTTCCATGAGCCAATGGCAATCAAGTTGGCTATCGTGAACCCCAAGGGGGTGATGGGTACGCCGACCGTGGCGGAGAAGGTGGGGAGGTTTCCGGTGGGATCGGGGGTCAGGGTGGTGGCCAGAAGCGTGGCGCCCGCCCTGGCGTCGACCGCGCCCAAAGCTCCGAGCGCTATGGCCGCGGACCTGAGAAGCGTGCCGATTGTCGATGCGAACGCGCTTTCGTCGGCGTCCGCCATGCTGCGCAAGGCGGGTGACCGCTGCAGGATCGCGACCAATGCGGCCACGGACAGGTTCAACCGTGAGAAACGGCGCTGGACATCTGCTCTCAGTTTCATGGTTCGTCTGGATGTAACTGTCGGCAATGCCCCTCTGTGGACTGTATGGTCAATTGCAGCCGCAGCCGCTCCCGCCTACTCCGCGTCCTCCCGACGCGGCTTCGCGGGAAAAATAAACATGCTCGGCCATTGCGCCGCCCAGGGGATCACGGTCTGGATTCATGATTTCGTCGGCCAGTGCTGCGCGCTCCCAGGGACGAACCCGCGTCGCCGACATCGTCAAACAGCCGCATTGGAGCGCGGTCACCAAGGCCAGGCTCCCGAAAAAAACGATCGTGCGAAGCTTCGTCATGGCGATCCGGCCTTCGCGTCCAAGAGCGCCTCGATCTCGCCGAGCAGCTCGCGCTCGGTCTGATCGCCGTGGAAGCCGGCGTGAATGGATCGGACCCGGCCATTTCTGTCGACGAGATAGCATGTCGGCATCGTGGGCACCTGCACCGTGCTCACCAGTTTCTGCTGCGAATCGCGGGCCATGACGAACGACGGGTTGAATTTTGCTATGAAGGCCGAATAAGCGGAGGGACTAGTGTCGACGCTTACCCCGACAATGACGAGCCCTCTCTCCGCGAACTGCCTCTGCAGCCGGGAGTACGCCGCGAAGGATGCCTTGCAGGGTGCGCACCATGAGGCCCAGAAATCGACGACGACAACGTTTCCCGACGTCCTCTGCAGCGATTCGGCGCTCAGCCCGGCTGCGGACAGCGACGGGAAGAGATCCCCGGGCGCGATTTGGGCGGATGACGTCGCGGCGACGACCGCCATCGCGGCCGCCATCCCGAGAAACCGGGACAATCGGTTGCTTGCACCTACCATAGGAATTTGACCCCAATCGTTGAGATGCCGGCGCGGGGATACGCGCTCTCCGGGGTGATGCCGTCGCGCCCGTGCATGGTGTATAGCTCGTATGAGGCGTCCATCTGCATCCAGTCGGAAGCCTTCCATGTCGCCCTCATCGCGTAGCTGATGCTTTCCTCAGCCGACAATCTAAAGTCCGAGGTATAGTACGGAGCAGTCCCCATCGGAATGCGGGCGGGCGATATTGGCGTGTCATCGATGTCGTAGTAATAGAATCGCGCCGCAGTCTGGGTGTAAAAGCGAAACGAGGGGGCCACGACGATCTTGGGCCCGACATGCTGGAGCCACGACAGCTGCAGCGTATGTGCGACTATCCCGAAGCTGTCCGAGTAGAACCGGTAGCTGCCCTCGACGGCGCCGCGGGCTGCCGGGAAGGAGTGGTTCAGGGAGGCGAAAAGTGAGTCCCTTTCGCGCTCGTTCGGGCTGTTCTCGGCGAACTCCTCGTCGAGAAATATGCTCGGGAGAATCTCGACCGCCTTCTCGACGATCTTGTACGGCTCGGAAAGGTAACCGGTCGACTGTCCCAACGACACATTTACGGTCACGAACGTGGTCGGGTTTAGCACCTGCGTGATGCCGAGGATGGCATCTTGAGTATGCTTGGAAAGATAGTCCGGCCCAAAGATTACCTCGACGCGGTCATCCGTGCCCGCGATGCCGACGCGCAAGGTCGTGTTTTTTTGGTTGAAGTCGGTCAGTGTGTTGACCGACCAACCCCAGGAAACATAGTCGCTCTCGCGGCTCTCGGCGAAGGAAGCGTCGATGTTGAAGTTCTGGATTTGCTCGGAATAATCGCCGCTCCAGGCCTTGCGCCTGGAAGTTATCTCGGCCAAAGGGACCTGGTTGCTGCCCGGCGCGGCGGGCCTGCCCGTTGGGGTTGCTCCGGAGACGGCGTCTATCGCCCCCGTGAGCTGGATATGGCCGTTGAAGGCGATATCCTCGTTCACCGAGCTGCTTTGCGTCACAACCGTAATCCGCCCGTCCTCCTCCCGGTAGTTCTCGTAGACATAGGCGACTGAATCCTCGGCCCTGGCCGAGGGGCGCTGCACGGAGAGTACCAGCGCCGCCAAAACCAACGAGCGGCGGGTGATCAGGCCGAGAATGGGATTCAAGAGGAAGTAACGCGAAGCGAACCGTGCGGCCATTTCCCTTGATGGCACTGAACACGCGTTTACTCCGAAGCGGAAAGGTCCCAGTGTTGTTGTCGGCTCCGGCATAGATGAATGGCAGGGAAGTTTTTATTTTGTCGGCGAATGAAAATGGCGATATTTTTTTTCATTCAGTTTCAGGCGGGTGGCTCGAACCAGCGAGCCCACTATTCAAAATATTTAGATGGTCGCCCTTCGAAACCTTTGGCTGCTGATCGCCTGGCAGCCGTGATTGTGTGGGGCATTAGACCCGCGCCGATTATTCTTCTTTCATGGCTAGCCTTGGCTGCGCCCCTCGCCGCCGCGGAGAGTCAGTCCTATCTCAAGCTCGACGCCGGTAGCGCCATGGAAGTCGTCATTGCCCCGCTGATCGGAGGCGACGGCAAGACGCCCCTCGTGCACACCAATACCCACAGCATGATCACTGGCACATTTTTGCAGGGAACTTCGGCTGCGCCGGCCGTCTGCCACGATGGCACCCGGTCCTTCGGGATTCCTGCCGGTCCCAACGGCTACTTCAACGACAAGGTGGACAATAGGGGTTCGCTCTGACTCTCGCTCCTGTTGGAGGCAAGATAGAGATGGGGCGGCAAATGGGGCTCGAACCCGCGACATCGAGATGTCGCGGCAACAGATGCGGTTTGAACTTCGGGATGCAATCGCTCCAACTGACTACGTGTGTCGGTCCGGCCGCAGCTTATCACCGGTCTCCCGCGTGCCCAAAAAGTCCTGCTCCAAAGCTTCCGCCCAAAACTCCGCATCGACGACCGAGCTAGCGTGATGGGGCGCTGTCATCGGGTTGGTCCAGAAACTCCCGTATTGCGAGATTGACCAGCTCCGGTCGCTTGGTGAACGTTCCGTGGTTGCTCGCTGGCACAATGATGAGCTGCCCATTCGGCAGATCTCGGAATATTTCGGCATTTTCTTCGACGGAGGTGAAGTCGTGGTCGCCAGCCATTACGAGTACCGGTATTGAAATCTTCTTGAGGTCGGCGGGTTCGATCACCACGGGCTGAAGCCACATGTCGTAGGTCTTCGCCAATAATGTCATCCAGTGTTCGGGACCGTCGGGACTGACTTTCCCGTAGTCGGTTCGAATCCACGGCGGCATCCAATTGGCTAACTCGCGAAGATGTGCGGCCAATTGTTGAGGTGACCATTGAGCGCGCTGCTTTTCCTCCGGAGAGAGATTCGCCCGGATGTTCGCGCCCGAAATAACCAAACGACGAACCATTTGCGGGTGGTCTCGCGCGAGAATCAGGGCAAGATCGGCACCGTCACTGTGTCCCACGACGTCAACGGGGCCGAGGCCAAGCTGCTCGATGATGGCCGCCGTGTCATCCGCCATCATCTTGTAGGAAAGAGACCAGGGGCCATCAGGACTGTGCCCATACCCCCGCTGATCGATGCCGACGACGGTGCGATAGGTCGCAAAATAATCCCGTTGCTTCGCGAAGCTGTTGTCAAAGAAGGCCATCCCGCCGTGGAGAAATACTATAGGCGCGCCATGGCCATAAAATTGCGTGTACAACTTGGCGCCTCGCACCTCGTAGAATCGATGCGTACCTGTGGTGTCGTCTGGATAAGCGCCGAACGAGGACAGCACGCTCACCGCGGCGAGCATTGCAGCTGAGATGTACTTCATGGCGTTTCCATTGTTCATCGGCTTCGAGCAATCACCGATCACAGTGCGGATGATTGTCAAGGGATGCGGCGCACTCCGAACGCGCATATACGGCCGATCTGTCCGGGAGCAAATGTGTTAGCTGGCCCCGATCGCGAGCGAGGCAGCCACCGCCTGATCGCCCGGCTGCAGAATCACTAGGCAAAGAGTACGGCGAACGCCGGGTCAGGGCGTTGTGACAACCACAGTCATTAATCTCGACACTGCTTTGACGTAGGGACCGACGCCGGTGGGATTGATGCCCGCATCCTATGGCACGGCACGCTGCCTTCATAGCCTCGTGATGTTTGAGACCCACCACCTTGCCATCGGAAAGCTCTTTGCCTCGAAGCACAGCCTCTTTTAAAGCGACCCCTTCATCGAAGTCGGGTAATCCCGAATCAATGCTTTGCCATAGGGCCTGCGCTAACGAAACCTTCTTAGCGAGGGGAAGGGCCTGCTACTTGCATCTCGAATGGCATAGGTGCCCAGTTTTCCCGTCGACACCCCAGCGTCCGCTCAGGCCGAGGGCCCATAGCCGTCGCCTTCTTTTACTTTGGATTCTCGACTCCTTGTTTGTTGCTGCGACTGGCCCCGGCCGGATTGGTTTAAGCTGGCTGCTGCTGCCGTCCGCCACAGATAAAGTGACGGACGGCCAGTCTTACGACAGTGCGCTGGGAGGCCAAGTGGTGACCACGTTATATGTGACGCCACCGATTCCGCCCTTTTTTCCATTCTCCGTTACCCTAACCTCCACCGATCCCAGTGGGGACTTCTTTATGCGACTCTTCATCGCTTTTGTGAAATTCTCTAGACCGATCGCCTCCTCTTTCTTGCTTGCGTATGGCGGCTTGCTTTTGGCCGCCACGATTCCTTTTCCGGGTTTAGCGCTCATATGCTGAACTCCTTATTTTGGTTGTTGTTCTGAAATCTTGGCGGCGCCAGGCCTTTCCAGTTCTGGCCATGGATCAACCGGGACGTAACCAAGGAGATTGAGCTTCTCGATCGCGGCCCGCGCTTCCGCGGAACGGCCCAGGGCCGCGGCCGATCGCGCGGCGGGATCGAGAACCTGCCAGTAGCTGGTGGCGGCCAGCAGCGGCGCGACCAGCTCCGCAGCCCGCAGGTAGTCGCGACGGGCGCCACCATCATCGCCGTTCCTGGCGGCGATATCGCCCGCAACGACGTAGGCACGGGCGCATTCGCCGATTTCGCCATCGGTGAGTCCGCCGGCCCGGGAAAGCCTTTCGCCGATTCCGACTGCCTGAAGTGCCGAATTGGTTGCGTCCGCCCGACCGTCGGCTGCTTGCAGTTGGGCCTTCAGCCTCCACGCCTTGAGCACCATCATGGCGATGACGTGATCCGTCGGCTCGCTTGCCGCAATAGCCTCGAATTGTGGCAGGACTTCGTCCACATAGCGGGTGGCGGCCGCAACGTCGCCCTGGCGCCGGGACAGGACCGCCTCAGCCATGCGGGCGTAGAGGAAAACGCCCTTCCAATCGAGGTTTGCCGGATCGCGGGCAACCTGGGCTTCGAGCAGCTTCTGTGCCTTTGCGAGCAATTCGCCGGCCGCGCTATATTGGCCGATGACCAAGTCGATGGACTCCTCAAGCAGGAGGGCCTTCGCCTGGGACTGCCGCCAGGTCTCCGTCTTGGGATCGGCCAGCGTGACGTATTCGAGGTGAGCTTCCTGCGCGGAGTATCGTTTCAACGATTCGGCAAGGTCACCCCGCTGCTCCGCTATGCTCCCAAGCTCTGCGTTGGTATCGGCCTGCCTAATCCGCAGGTCGAGGTCCGCGGGATCTGATGCGCCCATCTTTTCCAGGCTCGCAAGCTCGGCGAGGAACTCTGACTGAGCAGCTGCCAATTCGCCGCGCTCCTCCCGCAATGCCGCTAAATTGTGCTGGCCGTCGAGGAGGTCGCGCTGGCGATCTTGGCGCGCCGGTTCAAGGTCCACGAGGGCCGCGCACGTGTCGCGGTAGCGGGTGAGCCAGTCGCCGGCTTCGGAATACTCGGCCCGTCTCCAGTGCACGAGGCCGATCCCGAACTCCGCCTGTCCCCGCTCGAATAGCGCCTCCGGGTCCTTAGGGTGGCGCGCCGTCAGGTCGGCTGCTCGCTCGTAGGCCCCCGAAAACGCAGCGAGGGCGTCTGCGAACCGAGACTGCGAGACCCGCACCCCGCCAAGGAGCCTGAGGGCCCTCGCCCGGGAGAACTGCGTGGTGTCGCCGAGATCGCCGGGGCTAAGCGATGCGAAGTAGGCCGTGGCCTTGTCGGCGACCGCCTCGAGCACGTCGAGCCTTCCCACCTTGTACAACTGCGTGTACAGGTCGCCCAGCATGAATTTCAGCAGGTCCTCAGCGCGTGTGCGCTCGGCAACGGCGTCACTGCGTTCGATGTCTGCCAGCCGTTCAGCCCGGGTTGCCCGCACTGCCTGCCAGGTACTGATGGCCAAGCCGGCGATTAGGGCCATCGCCACTGAGAACGCGGCTACAAATGCGAGTCGATTGCGCCGAACAAGCCTGTTGAGCCGATACAGCCTTGTCGGTGGGCGCGCGACCACCGGCTCGTTGTTCAGGTGGCGCTCGATATCGGCGACCAGCGCATTCGGGGTCTCGTAACGCCGAGTGCGGTTCTTCTCGAGGCAGCGCATCACGATCCAGTCCAGGTCGCCGCGCAGCAGCAGCGAGAGCCGGGCTGCATCGGTGCCCCGAAGCCTTGCGACCTGGGCGCGATCGGCGTCGGCGAGGGTCGACAGGTTGGTCGACGGCCTAGGGGGGTCTACCTCGCGGATGATCCGGCGGATCTCGTCCAGGCCCGCGCGGTGCAATGATTTTGGGTCAAAGGGCGGCCTTCCGGTGAGGAGCTCGTACAGGAGGACGCCGAGCGAGTAGATGTCGCTGCGCGTATCAATGTCCTGCACTCTCATCTCCGCCTGTTCCGGACTCATGTAGGCCGGCGTGCCGATGAACTGTTCCAAGGCCGTGAACAGTGTCTTGTCCGTCAGCCGGCCTTCCGTCGCCTTGGCGATGCCGAA
>PMSP01000262.1 GCA_003168315.1 Opitutaceae bacterium | reverse complement strand
TCCAGCAGATGGGCCGCGAATACGAGGACCGCTGGCTAGAGCGCCTCCGCCGCAACGGCTACGTGAAGCACTTCTAGGTCCCGGGAACCGCGATCCCTCAGGGGTTCGAGGCGACCGACGACCCGGAAGAGGACTCGCTCAGGAGCGCCAGCATCGGGCTGCTCGAGGGCTGGTAGGCCTTGACCACGATCCCGACCAGATTGTCGCCCGTCACCCGGGTGTCGTCGCTTTTCGCGTTGCCGACGCCCATCGCCACCCAGCCGGTCCAGGTCTTCTTGACAAGGACGTGGGCCACCAGGCGGCCGGCATCGTTCATGTAGACCGCCGTCATCCCGGCCTTCAGGTCGGAAACGCCGACCTGCTTCGTGACGACCACCGTGTGGTCCGTGTAGAGGGGGAGCATCGAGTTGCCGCTTCCGACAAGGAAGTCCGTGCCGGCGTGCTCGGCGACATACTTCTTGCCGAGCCTCATGGCCTCGAAGGGCTGGACAACCTCGGCCGCGGGCGACATCGCGGCGACGGCCTGCGGGGAGAACCGGGCCTCGGAGGCGCGCCCCGAGCTCAGGCCGGCCAGGGCGATCGCTCCGAGGACCACCCAGCGGGCAATGAGGGCGGTGGAGGAGGCGCTGCTCGAGGTGTGCTTGTCTTTCATGGCCACAGTAGACCAGAACCCGGTCCTTTTATTAATAGGGGCTACCCATCGTACTTGAGGGGGATTTCACCCGGGTTGGAAGGGGCGGGAACCGGGCAACACTGGGGGAAGCCGGGACCCTCTGGGGTGATTCCCCTAGGCCCCCAGAGGGGAGGCGGTCCGGGAGCGGCACGCCGGCCAAGATTATTAGACTTGTCTAATTAACTTGTTTAATTTGGGCTAAAAAATACTTTTGCAAAAAAACCATGAATTCCGCCCAAGACCTGCCCCTTCCGGCCCATCCCTACCCCGGCAGCCGGATCCGCACCATGCCCGCAGGCGAGAAGCCCCAGGAGCGACTTGAGAAGTTCGGCGCCGCTGCGTTGAGCGACACCGAGCTCCTTGCCATGCTGGTCCGAAGCGGCACAAGGGGGCAGGACGTCCTCACGGNNGGACTTCTCGCCTGGCACGAGGCGGACTTTCGGAACCTGAAGGGGATCGGACGCGTGAAGGCGCTCCAGCTCGTGGCCGCCATGGAGGTCGCCCGGCGTGCCATCAGCCTACCGCCCCAGGAGTCGCCCGTCCTGAACCGTGCGGACCTGATCGCAGCGCACCTTGACCCAGTCGCATCCGGACTCGATGTGGAGAAGTTCTGGGTTCTCTGCCTCAACCGGCGCAACCGCCTGAGGAAGCGTGTCGAGGTATCGTCCGGAACAGCGACGGCCGCCCTCGCCCATCCCCGCGAGGTCTTCAGGTCTGCGATCCGCGAGGCGGCCGCCGCGGTCGTTTGCGTGCACAATCATCCCAGCGGAGATCCATCACCAAGTGCTGCCGATATCCAGCTTACCAGACAACTCAGAGAAGCGGCTGCAGCGGTGGATATTCCTCTGTTGGATCATGTTATCATAGGTCGACGCGGGGCCGACCCTCTTGGACGCGGATACTACAGTTTCAGGGAAGCTGGCCTTCTCTAACACTTCCTTGACCCAATAGAATGTAACTACATTGTGCTCACATGAATACTTTAACTGCAAAGGTTTTCAAAGCGGGCAATTCCAAGGCCCTTCGGCTTCCACGTGCGTTGGGAGCAAAAACCGGAACGTATGAGGTTACCCCGACTCCTGATGGGTTCCTTGTTGTCGATAGTTCAACTCGGGCTAGGCGGCTGCGCGCACTCAGAAAGCTCATAAGCCTTCCTCCCCTCCCCGACGATTGGCCGAGACCCTAATGATCTACCTCCTCGATACCAATGCTCTCACCCGGCTTGCCAGGGGTGCCGACTCGGCAATTTCGCAGAAGGTGGAGGAAAACGTCCTCAACTGCCGCATGTCTGCGGTCGCATGGTTTGAGTTGCAGTACGGTGCTGCGCGGAGTCCAAACCAGGAGCGGGCCGTTCCGCGATTGAAGTTCCTGAGAAGCTTGATTCCCGCGATTGAGGAATTCGACGGGCATGCGGCACAACGAGCGGCCGAAGTTCGCGCCTCGCTTGAGGCGATGCGCCCAAATGCCCAGCCAATCGGCCCGTACGACGTGCTTCTTGCCGGACATGCCCTTGCCTTGGGAGCGGTCTTTGTGACCCACAATACAAGAGAATTCTCGCGGGTTTCCGGGCTTTCCACAGAGGACTGGCAGTCGCGGGGCCAAGCACGTTGAAGTCTCCCCATCCTGGCGTCCAGGCAATGCCCATGGGCAAAGCAGTCCTATCGTTGATTGGAACGCTTCTTGTTCTCGGATCCGCCGGATGCACCAAGTTCCTCGCGGCACCAAATGATCTCATTCCAGGTTCGCAGCAGGGCGGCATAGTCGAGGCTAATGGCCTGAGGATCCGCCTTCCTAAGGATTGGGCCCAAATGCCCGTTCCTGATGACGCGTTTGCCGTGGCCGGATCTTGCGACAAAGGTAACATATCCTTGCTAGTCGAGGCACGACCCTTCGATCGGGTGTCCAGAACAGCCGGACTCGACAAGGAAATTGGATCGACCGCGGTGGAGACTTCGATTGCCACATTCGCAGGAAAAAAGGGCCACGGATTTCGAAGGGTCGGCAGAGCAAGGGGCGGAGAATTGAGCTACATGTTATTTATCCCGGACGCCCCGTCGGAGAGCATCGCCATTCTCATAGTTCAAATTGGTCGCTCGGATTCCAAGAGAACGGCAGAGATTGATCAGATCGTCAGGTCCATTGAGATCATACCTCCGACTAAAAAATGGAACCAGTGAACCGCTTCATTCGACCCGCCATTTGATCCTGCCAATGCGGCTTCATGGTCACGGAGATGTTGTAGGTAATGTCTCACACAATCACCCCAGAGGAGATCCATCACCCAGCGCCGCGGATATCCAGCTCACCCGGCAGCTCAGAGAAGCTGCCGCCGCTGTGGATATACCTCTCTTGGACCATGTTATTATCGGTCGACGCGGCGCTGATCCTCTTGGCCGGGGGTACTACAGCTTCAGGGAAGCAGGGCTCCTTTGAGAAACCTACTTGAAAGAATCTGAGCATAGTAATACCGTAATACCATGCCAACAATTACCTTTAAGGTTTCCACCGACGAGGCCCGCAGAATTCGGGCCGATGCCCGAGGAAAGAAAATGACCGTCTCAGAGTTTATTCGAGGACGGGCGTTAAATGGAGGCGGAAAGCCCGCAAGGTTCCGCCATACCCTTTGCTCACACACCGGAGCTAAAATCTTTTCCTCTCCTGCCGGGACACCCCCCCTAACAACCGAGACCGTTCGCGAGATTCTGGCTGACTTCCCGTGAAATACCTTCTGGACGTCAACGTGCTTGTTGCCTGGGGATGGAAAGAACACACCGACCACGAGCGTGTAGCCAAGTGGTTAGCTTTCGAGCGCGGCCAGCCGGAAACTGTGTTTCTGACCTCACCTATTCCGGAGTTGGGATTTGTCCGAGTCTCTGTGCAGAGGGCCGCAGGGGCAGTCGCAGTAAAGGAGGCCTGCACTACGCTCGAGGGGATGCTGGCTAGCCTCGGCAGGGCGCATTCCTTCATTTCGGACGACCAACGCGGGACTGCACTGCCTGGATGGTGCAAGGGCGCTGCCCGAACTACCGATGCCTATTTGCTAGCGCTTGCAAACGCGCACGATGCAACTCTTGCAAGCTTGGACACAGAAATTCCAAACGCATTCATCGTGCCCACCTGATAGCCGTATGCCGGCTCGGATTTCGCGTAGCCCCTTTCTTCTCAGGTAGCGGAGCGAATTCAGACTTGGTTCAGCGACGATAGTTGCTCCGCGCTTGGGAATTTAGAGACATAGAACCGCATGAAGTCTCCCGCCACTGAGGTTACTCTGGCCCAGGGTGGCCGCCCCACGACTTGCTGATCCTTCGGCAGACAAGGATCAAAGAAAAACACCGCGTCGGTTTCCGGCAGTAGTGATTGCGGCCACTGGGCTTGAGCACGGCCTCACGGTCGTCACGCGCAATGTGGCTGATTTCCAAAGATCAGGCGTCAATTGCCTCGATCCTTTCACCTAATGGGCTAGCTCACCTCAGGGCGCGCCTTCGATGAAGTCGAGGGCCCGCCCTAGCGCGTCAGCGCTGCACACCTCTATAAATATCAACATATGCGAATATGTTGATATTGATTTATTGACAGTGCTGGGGCGCGTCGCCTTTATGCCCTCGCGGATTTCGATCCGCCCAAATTCATGGGCACACCCTTCCTTTACCTCGCAACGGTCCTCATTTGGGGAACCACCTGGATTGCTATCACCTACCAGTTGGAATCCACGGCGCCCACCACCTCGGTTATGCTCCGATTCGGATTGGCGAGCGCACTCCTTTTTCTTTGGTGCGCGGTCCGCCGGATTCCGCTCGCGCTAACGGCGCTGCAGCATCGGCGCGCCGCGGCCCAAGGCGCGTGCCTTTTTGGCATCAATCTGCTTCTCGTCTACCTTGCGGAGCGCTCGATCCCCTCCGGCGTCGTGTCGGTGATCTTTACCGCCATCATCCCGATGAACCTTATCGGCGGCCGGCTAGTCTTCGGCGCGCCGATCTCCCTGCGCACCGGGTTCGGCGCGGGCCTTGGGCTCGCAGGTGTGGCCCTGGTCTTCTGGCCCGAGCTTGAAGAGATTCATTCCATGAGCGCGAGCCTGACAGGGCTCACGTTCGCGCTGTTGGGAACCACGTCCGCGAGCGCCGGGAACCTCATGGCCGTCCGCAACCAGAGGGAGGGGATGCCCATCCTGCAGACCAACGCATACGGAATGGCCTATGGCGCTGCGACAATCGGATTGATCGGATTGCTGACCGGCCAGTCGTTTCATGTCGCCTGGTGCGCGTCCTACGTCCTTTCGCTCGCCTATCTGGCCATCTTCGGTTCAGTCCTTGCTTTCGGCGCGTATCTGACCCTGATTGGGCGAATTGGGGCGGGACGGGCGGCATACACAGGCGTGCTCTTTCCTCTTGTAGCCCTCACGATCTCGACCGTCTGGGAACACTACCACTGGACCCCGAGCGCCCTGATCGGTATGGGTTGCTGCGTCGCGGGAAGCATCTTCATAAATTTGAGTCGATGACGGCGCGGCCTGAGGTGGGCAAATGCGCAGCCACCACCAATTGCCGACGGCGCGATCGAGTCATCGCGCGAGATGGTCGAATCATCGCCCAAGGTAGCCGTGGGTGAAATCGAAAGCCTGCGCCAATTCTAGAGCTTGCTGAATACCATTGTCATCTCCTGGGGGCCGCGCGGCGACACCGACGACCTGTGGATCGAGAGGGCCTTGCCGCCGTCGAGGAGCGTCCAGGTCTCCTTCATTGTCATCTTTGAGCCGGGCGCGCCCCAGGTGAAGCTCACGGTCGACTCGGTGATGATCTCGTTGCCGCCGTTCTCAAGTCGGGCCGTCGTGACCCTTGGCGAGTTCATGTACTGTGACTTGGACTCGGCGCCGTCCAGGGTGAGCTTGTCCTCGCTCACCTGGTCGTCCCAGTACTCGACAACGCGGGTCGTCTTGACCGATAGGTCGTTGCCGTTCTGGGCGACCTCGAGGCGCGCGGGCGCCGTGGCCGCCCCCATTCGGCCGAGGTCGCTCCTGTCCTCGTTCAGCACCCAGATTCCCGAGAAATCAGCTGGCGCCGGCTCAAAGTGGAGGGGCGGCAGGCCGCAGGCCTTCCTGTAGCCGGCCATGACCGAGGCGTAGGCGGGATCGTCGAGGCTCAGCACCTGGGGATCGGCCATTAGGGCGGCATATTCCTTCTTCGAGGTGTTCCGGACCATCGATGCCCAGGTCATCCAGTAGGTCCACCGGGGCTGCTGTTTCAGGATCTCGGGCGTCGGCGGGTTGCCGACCTCGGCGAGGGCCATCGGCTTCCCCTGCGAGAGGGAAACCAGGCTGTCGTAGTAGGCCTGCGAGAAGTCGCTTCCGTAGACGTCGAGGGCGAGGACGTCCACGTACTCGGTCCCGGGGAAGAACTTGGCGTGCTCCATCCCGGGCTTGCTAGGCCGGTCCATGCTCCACACCCAGATCAGGTTGGTGAGGTGGTGGTGGTTCACCAGGCGGTCGAACAGCTGCTTGTAGAGCGCCAGGGTGCTGTACTCACCCGTCCGGCCGCCCCACCAGAACCAGTCCCCGTTCATCTCGTGGTAGGGCCTCCAGAGGACGGGGACATGCGCGTCCTGGAGCTGCTTCAGGAACACCGCGATCTCGTCGACCTGGGAGCACCATTTGATGTAGAGCGCCGTCCCCGGGGTCAGCACGTCCTTGAACTGCTCGTCCAGGAGCTTCCCCTGGACGCTCTTCAGCGCCTTCGGGTCGCTGCCCGGGAGCTGGCGGAAGGTGATCGGCTCGTCGGCGGTCGGGGGCACCGCGTGCCAGCAGATCGTCACGAGGGAACCCAGCTGATGCTGCCGGATCGCCTCCTGCACGATGTCGGGCCGCGCCAGGTAGGAGTCGGAGTCGCCCGCCTTGGCGTGCCCCCAGTCCGTTCCGAATATCGCAGGCGTCTTGCCGATGTACCTGGCAGCGAACTGCGAGTTCCTGCTCTTCGTGTTCGGGAAGTTGTGCTGGCCCGTCAGGGTGTACCTGCCGGAGATGTCATAAAGGACCTGCAGGAGCGCCGTGGCCTCGGGCGAGGCCTGCGGCGTGACGGGCTTGGCCACCGCCCCTTCCGCATTGAGAGCCGGGCTGCAGGCAAGGAGCGCGACGGCCGCACAGCAAAGCGCCTTCATGGGGTTTTGCATGGCGCGATCAGCTACCCGCGGCAAAATCCTGTCAATCGGAACATTGGCGCCGCGGCGGCCCGGCGGGATCGCCACACATCGGCGCCAGCCGGCCCTACTTCTCCAGCCACATCCTGTTGAACTCGTGGAACCCGACACTCGTCGTCGTCCACCCCTTGATGACCGGCATCCTGGCGTAGACCTGGGGCTTCACGTAGAGGGGGATGAGGGGAGCCTCGCCAAGGAGGATGGACTCGGCCTTCTGGAAAATCTCGAGGCGCTTCGCGTTGTCGGGCTCGTTCGACGCGGCATCGATCAGGCCGTCAAACTCCCTGTTGCTCCAGCCGGCCCAGTTGTTCCCGCCACCGGTGACCATCACGCCGAGGAACGTGAGCGGGTCCGGGTAGTCGGCGACCCAGCCCGAGAACGAGACCGAGTAGTTCCTGTCCTGCTGGTTCTGGAACAGCGTCTTCTGCTCGACCTCGGCTATCGTGATGTGGACGTTCAGCTCCTTCAGCCACATCGCCTGGATCGCCTCGAGCTCCCTCAGCGGGATCTCGGTCTCGTAGCACTGCACCTCGATCGAGGGAAGGCCCTTGCCGCCGGGATAGCCCGCCTCCGCGAGCAGGCGCCGCGCCTCGTCAAAGTCGTCCGATATCTGCGTGCGCGACGTGTATCCGCCGCAGTCGGGGGGCGTCAGGCAGTGGGCCGGGGGGTACGTCCCCTTCGTGATGTCGCGCGACAGCTCCTCCCGGTCCACGGCGTGCGCCAGGGCGAGCCTCAGCTTCACGTTGTCGAACGGGGGCCTGTTGACGTTGATGAACAGGTAGAACGTCCCGAGCATCTTATCGACCGCGAAATCCGGCGGCTGGTGCCCGCGGTAGGCGTCGATCTTCGAGGCCGGCAGAGCGTAGGTCGCGTGAAGCTGCCCCGACCGGTAGTTGAGCTCCTCGATGTCCGGTTTCTCGATCGGATAGAACTCGACCCGGCTGAGCCGGGTGCTGGCGGCGTCCCAGTAGAGCGGGTTCTTGACGACGGCAATCCGGGCGTTCGGGATCCACTCGGCGAGCGTGAAGGCGCCGTTGCCGACAAGGTTGCCCGGCCGCGTCCACCGCGTGCCCTTCTCGTCCATCCTCCCGTACTTCTCGATGACCGCCTTGTGGACCGGGAGCCACGTCGTGTGCGACGCAAGCGCCGGCAGGTAGGGCGTGGGCTTCGCGAGCGTCAGCTGGAGCGTCAGGGGGTCGAGCGCCTTGACGCCCACGAGCGAGAAGTCGGTTATCTTGCCCGCGTTGAACGCCTCGGCGTTCCTGATCGGCCACAGCATGTAGGAATACTCCGAGCCGAAGGCGGGCGTCAGGATCCGCTGGAAGGAATAGGCGAAGTCGTCGGCGGTGACGGGGTCGCCGTTGGACCAGCGCCCGCTGGGGCGCAAATGGAAGGTGTAGACCTTCCCGTCGGCCGACACGTCCCACTTCTCGGCCGCCGCGGGGACGGCGGCCGACGTGCTTCCCTCCAGCTTCGTCAACCCCTCGAAGAGCGTGTAGGCGATCTGGGAGTCGGTGAAGGCGATGATGACCTGCGGGTCCAGGTCCGCGGGCTCCGCGCCGTTCCCGACGAGGAGAGTCTGGGTCCGGATGCCCGCCTCAACCGGGGTCTCCCTCCGGCCGCACCCGGCGAGGGCCAGGACGGCGCAGGCAACGGCGGGCAAAAGCGTGGACCGGGGGCTGGGCGTCATTTTCAGGGGATGCGGCGCCTCCCGGGAGCAGGCGGCGCGCCATCTGGGCGCGGAAGCCGGCCGCTCAGTCCTCAACGACATCAAAGATATTTCCAAAGGGGTCCCGGAAATACAGCGAGCTTCCGCGGTCGACGAGGATCTGGCAGCGCGCCCCCTTCAGGAGGCGCTTCGCCTTCTCGATGCTCTTCACGCTGAACGACGGGACCGGCGGCTGCGCCTTGGAAGACCGGTTGACGTAGAGATGGAGCACACCCGTGTCGAATTCGAGCTGGTCCTTTGTCTTGCTCCTCAGCTTGAACCCGAGGACATCGCCGTAGAACCGCTTGGCCTTCGCTAGGCTCCGCAAATGGATCGCCACGCAGTTGTTGGACCGAAACCTCATATCAACCGGCGGACGCCCGTCAGATGTGCGGCGGCAGGACGAAGAGGAGGACCGCGAGGAGATGGCAGGTGCTGCCGCCCAGCACCAACGCGTTGCGGAACGCGTAGTGGAACCGGACATGCCGCAACCCGGCCAGGATGGTCCCCGCCGTGTAGCACAGGCCGCCCGCCAGCAGGAGCCAGAGCCCGCCGTGCGGCACCGCCGCGAACAGCGGCTTGATCGCCACGACGATCATCCAGCCGACGAAGAGCGTGGCCGCCGCGGAGGTGACCCGGTAGCGGTTCCCGACGACGAACTGGAAGGCGATGCCGAGCGCACACAGGCCCCAAACGACGCCAAATAATGTCCATCCCCATGGTCCCCTGAGGCTTACCAGCATGAACGGGGTGTAGGTTCCGGCGATGAGGAGGAAGGCCGACGCCCGCCCGAGCTTGAGGAAGAACTGCTTCCCGCGCTCGGTGTGCCAGGCATCGTAGAGGGCCCAGATCGTGTAGAGGGCCAGGAGGGTCGCCCCGAAGACGCTGAAGCTGACAATGTGCCAGGCGTCCCCGTAGAGGCTCGAGGAGACGACGAGGAGCGCAAAGGCCATGACGCTCACGACGAGCCCGAGGCCATGCGTCACCCAGTTCGCGATCCGCTCCCCCTGGGTCGAGGCGTGGCTGAACGGGGCGGGCTGCGTGTCCCCGGCGCGGTGCCGCTGCACGGCGCGGTCGGCGGCCTCGTCCAGCATCCGGATGGGCCAGATCGGCCGAGGGCTGACGAACTCGTCCGGGTTCCATTCCTGGCCGTCGGCGTAGATGCTGCGCGGCATCAGGCAGGTCCCGAACGCCCAGTCGGCGATCGGCAGGCAGAAGAAGCCCGAGATGGACTCGTTGCAGTCAATGACCGCGTGGTGGCGCAGGTGGAAGCTGTAGGCCGGGCGCCAGAACCATCCCCAGCGCTTGCTCTCGATCATGGGCTCCCACCTCTCGAGCGACCAGTGCTCGATCGCGTGGACAAGCTCGTAGATGGCAAGGGAGGAGGCGAGCGCCGCGAAGCCCGAGAAGAACCAGGGGAAAGTCGGGAGCGCCCACTGCAGGAGCGAGAGGAGCGGGGTAAGGATCCCCGCGAACACGACGAGCGTGTACCACGGGAAGAACGACGCCTCGTTCTGGTCCTCGTCGAGGATGGGGTACTTGTTCTCGATGAACATGAGTCCCTTTCCGTCGCGGGTGGACTTGCGCGCAATGCGCGTCAGGGCGTGGTGCAGGGTGTGCTGGCGGTAGAAGCGGCGCAGGAGCGGGATCGCCGGCTTGTGGAGGACGTACCGGTGGAAGACGTACTCGATGAAGCAGTTGACGAGGCTGAGCGCGAGGAAGGCGACCAGGCCCTTCCAAAGCGGGGCGACCGTCTGCGCGTCCCACACGCGCGGGAATATGAGCCTCAGCGACGCCAGCAGGGCCGCCAGGGAGCCGAGCACGGTCGTTATGAAGAGGGGAAGTGAGAAGGGCGCGTGCTCATGCTCGTCGTGCGGGGTGGTATTTGCCATGTAAGGGTATGTTGCGCCAGATCTATGCGTTTGCCAAGCATATGCGCGGCGCTCGCGCGGTGGTGGACCCTACTGGACTCGAACCAGTGACCTTTTCCATGTCAAGGAAACGCTCTAACCAACTGAGCTAAGGGTCCGCACCATCGGGTCGGAAATTAAGCAGGATCAGCGCCGATCACGGCAAGGAAAATTCAGCGCGGGCCTCGGCCACGTCCCGGGCTATCTGGGCCCGCAATTCGTCGATCCCGGCGAACTTCCTCTCCGGCCGCAGGAACCGCACCCACTGGACGGCGACGGGATCCCCCGCCCCGTAGGGGCAGGCCACGAGGAGGTGGATCTCCAGCCGCGGCTCGACCGACTGCTCCACGGTCGGCCGCAGGCCGTAGTTGGCGACGGCCGGGAGCCAGCCGTACGACTTGGCCCCGCTCACCCGGACGGCGTAGACCCCGTAGAGCGGGCGCAGGTCGGGCGACCAGCCGAGGTTGAGCGTCGGAAACCCAAGGGTCCTGCCCAGGTGCTTCCCGTGGACGACCGTGCCCTCGGCGGTGTAGGCGTAGCCGAGAAGCGCCGCGGCCCCCCTCATGTCGCCCTTCTGCAGGCGCTCGCGGATCCTCGTGCTGCTGATCGGCTCCCCGTCCAGGTTGACGCGGGGCGCGCTGAAGACGGAGATCCCGTGCCGCCTGCCCTCCGAGACCAGCATGGCGACGTCCCCGCGCCTGCCCTTGCC
>PMSP01000350.1 GCA_003168315.1 Opitutaceae bacterium | reverse complement strand
AAGGAGGGCCCGCGCCCTCGGGGCCAGGCTCGCGTCCGAGCTGCTCCGCAGGAAGTCGATCATGGGCGTCTTCGACGAGGGGTGCATGGGGATGTACAATGCCATCATCCCGGACCACCTCCTCAACAGGACGGGCGTCTTCAAGGAGCGGCTCTCCCAGTCCGCGCTCTACCACGCGGCGACGCAGGTGGGCGACAAGGAGGCCCGCGCCGTCCGCCGGTGGCTGCGCGGGCGCGGCATGAAATTTCACATCGGCCCAAGCGAGGCCACCGACCTCACGGCGAAGCAGGTGCTCTGGCAGTGCAAGACCTACGTCGCCGCCCTCAGGATGGCCGACGAATTCGGGTGCGAGTCCATCGGCATCCAGTACCAGCAGGGCCTGAAGGACCTCCTGCCCGCGAGCGACCTTGCGGAGGGCCTCCTCAACAACTCCGACCGGCCGCCCGTCAGGAACGCCGCCGGGCGCGTCATCCGCGCCGGCAGGCCCCTCACCCACTTCAACGAGGCCGACGAGTGCGCCGGCCTGGACGGAATCATGACCCAGCGGGTGCATGCCGCTCTCGGGCAGCCGCCCGAGAACACGCTCCACGACATCCGCTGGGGCGACCGGGACAGGAGCGGGACCACCAAGGAGCATGTCTGGGTTTTCCTCATCTCGGGAAGCGTCCCGCCCGCCCACCATGTGGGCGGCTACCTGGGGACCGACTCGGTGCGCCAGCCCCCGATGTACTTCAGGCTCGGCGGCGGAACAGTCCGTGGGGTCGCCAGGCCCGGCGAAATCGTCTGGAGCCGAATCTTCATCGAGGGCGGAAGGCTCAAGATGGACCTCGGCCGGGCGAGGGCCGTGGCGCTGCCCGAGAAGGAAACCAGGCGGCGGTGGAACGAAACCACGCCGCAGTGGCCGATCATGCACGCCGTCACCTACGGGGTCACCCGCGACCAGATGATGGCCCGGCACAAGTCGAACCACATCCAGGTCGCCTATGGGCGTTCCGCAAGGGCGGCCGACCTTGCGATGTATGCCAAGGCGGCCTTCGCCGCCGAGCTGGGCCTGGAGGTGAGCCTGTGCGGGCGGAAGGCGGACAAGTCCGCGTTCTGACAGGGCGTCGCGCCCCGTTCAGAGGAAGACGAGGGGCTTTGAGGCAGGCCCGCTACCCAGGATGCCGGTGATCTTCTGAAGGATGGGTCTCGCCGAGGCGGGCTTCCCGAAAGGCGACGAGCTGCATCCGGAGAGCCGCCGGAACCGCCGCCCGTCGATATGCTCGAGGATGTCGCTCGAGCAGACCTGGAAGACGTCGGAGGGCGTCTCCGCGGCATCGATCGCTTCGCAGAGCGACTGATGGCAGTTCGAGAGGCTCGGGTACTGCGTCCTGAAGTCGATGGGAAGCTGCGCGGCGTAGATCTCGGCAATCTCCCTGCCGCTCGCCGGAGGGTTCGCGGCGAGGGCGTCCTGGAGCTCCGGCAGCAGATGCCAGAACTGGACAACGAACTCCCGCAGGAGATAGAGGGCGGCCAGCGTCTGGCCGGCCCTGTGGGCGGCCTGCGCCTCCGCAAAGTACTTCGCCACCGCCTTCGGGACGCCGGGGGGAACCGGCAGCATCTCGATCGAATCCCGGCCCGAGAGCTGCATCCTCGCGCCCTTGCGGCTCACGAGGAATGTCAGGCGCTTGTTGCCGCACGCCTGGCATTCGTACGACAGGACGAGCGATTGCTCATCGGGGGCGTCCTTGCCCTGCACATAGGTGCATCGCGGGAGGTCCGCCCTGAAAGTCGTGCGCTCCTGGCAATCCGCGCACATCAACCTTACCGGGGGGAGCACAAATGACTGCCCGGCAGCCTTGGCCGGCTCGGATGATTGCCCCTGCGAGTTCTCGGTATCCGGGGCAGCGCAGCCTTCCGGGTACCATAGGGCGTTCACGAGGTCCAACGTCTCGCCCGGGTCCTCCCGCTTCGAGGCGAACCTGCTGTTCCCCATCAGGAACGAGTCCTGGGCGCCCCTCCCCTGCCCCCGCGCGGCCGGCGGCCTCGTGAGACTCAGGTCAACCAGGACGGCCTGATAGAGATGCTTTTCCTCCAGCAGCTTCTGGAGCGCCGTTGAAAAGGCATCCTTGAATTCCT
This sequence comes from Opitutaceae bacterium, assembly GCA_003168315.1. Classification (GTDB taxonomy): domain Bacteria; phylum Verrucomicrobiota; class Verrucomicrobiia; order Opitutales; family Opitutaceae; genus Palsa-1447. The sequence goes on along the minus strand of PMSP01000350.1, from coordinate 1,036 downwards.
GCAGCGTGCTCGTCGCCCAGTTGCCATGCGGCAGGGGCGTCATGACGGCTGCCCCGAGTTGCCCCGGGGCCTTCCCGGGTCCCGCGGGAAGCGCGGGGCCGTCCCCGCGGAACACCGGCCCGTGCTGACAGGAATCGCTACTGGCATGCCTCGCACGTCCCGCCGTTGCGCATGGCCTCGATCGAGCACGCGGTCTTCTCCTCGGCCGTGAACTCCCTGGGAGCGGCGACCCCATCCGGGAACGGGGGCGTCGTCAGCAGGTTGGCGGCGTCGCGGGTCGCCGTTTCCGCCTTTGTCTCGCCCGCTGCCCCGCGCATCTCCTTCTTAACCTGGACGGTCGCCTTTTCGATGTTGGAGGCGCCGAGGCCGCGGAGGTAGTAGGTTGTCTTCAGCCCCGCATGCCATGCGTGGCGGTACATGTGGGAGAGCGTCTTCAGGTCCGGCGTCTTTATCCAGAGGTTCACCGACTGCGCCTGGTCGATCCACTTCTGGCGGCGCGCGGCCGCGTCAACGACCCACTTCGGGTCAATGTCGAAGGCCGTGAGGTACTTCTGCTTCAGGTCGGCGGGAACCCGGTCGATGTCCTTCAGTTCGCCGTCGAAATACTTCAGGTTGTCCATCATGTCCTGGTCCCAGAGGCCGCGGGCCTTCAGGTCCTTCACTAGGAAGGGATTCAGCACGATGAATTCCCCCGACAGGTTGGATTTGACGAACAGGTTCTTGTAGGTCGGCTCGATGCAGGGGGAGGTGTTCGTGATGTTCGAGATCGTCGCGGTGGGGGCGATCGCGAGCACGTTGCTGTTGCGCATGCCCTGGGCGGCTATCTTCGAGCGGATCGGCGTCCAATCCATGCGGGAGGTCCGCGGGACCTGGATCGGCAGCCCGCGCTCCTTCTCGAGCAGATCCACCGTGTCGTGCGGCAGGAGGCCGCGGTCCCACTTGGAGCCCTTGTAGGAGGAATAGGTTCCGCGCTCGGCGGCCAGGTCGGAGCTGGCCTCGTAGGCGTAGTAGGCGATCGCCTCCATGGCCTCGTCGT
>PMSP01000267.1 GCA_003168315.1 Opitutaceae bacterium | reverse complement strand
ATCGTGGACGAGTGCGACTCGGCCGGCCGCGACCTGGTGAGGCTCCTCGTGGACCTGCAGGCCCTCGTCCGCGCGGTGCTGCTCGAGTCCATCTCGGCCGGCGGCGGCACGGCGCGGCTCGGCGTCCCGATGACGACCGAGCAGCTGACCCGCCTTCTCGACGGCCTTCGCGAGGGCGAGGGAAGCGTCAAGCTTGGCCTTGCCGAGAAGATCAATTTCGAGGTCACGCTCCTGAAGGCGGTCGAGGCCAGCCGGGCCCGGGCGATCGACAGCCTCATCAAGGAGCTGGCATCCCTCGCTGGCGAGGCGGCGGCCGCCCCCGAGGGCGGCGAAAAAAAAAAGGCCTGATTGAGCGCCTCGAGGCCCGACTTGCGGGCCTCGGGGCCGGGTCGACGCAAGGAGCGGCGGCCGGAGACGACGAATGGCCGGACGACGCCGACGAGTCGGCGTTCCTGTCGGAGGCCGCCTCGCGCGGGGAGTCGCCGGCGCCCCTGGCAGACCGGGGCGCATCGCCCGTGATCGGCGACAAGCTTCCCCCCATGGAGGAGCTGGTCGCCCGGGTGCCCCCCCGGGTCCTCGGGCTCCTGGACGACCTCTTCCGCGCGAAGTTCACCGGGGTGAGGAAGGTCCCGGCGGAGCCCGCCGCCGGGGACGCGCGACCCTGAGCGCGGCTATTGCTTCCAGGTGTGCCCGAGCGCGCGGCGCCCCGCGACGTCCTTCAGGTACAGGTACGCCTCCACCCGGCGATCCGAGAACGGCGCCTCGAGGGGCACGGCCTCGCGGGCGTACAGGCCCTGCGGGACCCCCTCGAGCTCGTCGAGCTCCGCCAGGCACCGTCCGTCGACGGACCAAACCTCGCCGGTGACGCCCTCTGGCGCGCCGGGCTTCGCCACCATCCCGGGATAGCCCTCGAGCTCATAGAGGGCGAACCCGGGCGCCGTCCGCGCCGTGCCGACGAAGGCCTGGCCGTCCATGTGGCGGTGGTTGCTGCCCCCCCGCTTAAGGGTCCCGTAGACGAAGACAAGCGTGGCGGCGGCGCCCCCGGCTGCCGCGGCCGGACCTTGCGGGACATCGACGACCAGCGCGGTGGTGTTGTCCCTGCCGGAGTTCTGGACGGCATATTCGACCAGCCTCTGCGCGACGCCGGGGCTGTCCGCCCCGGACGGGTTTCCGCGGATGATCTCCTCAATCTGGCGGTCCCAGAGGCCATCGACCAGCCCATCGGAGCAGATGAGGAACCGGTCGCCGGGCCCGTAGGCCACAGCGCCGATCTGCGGCTCGAAGAACTGGGTGCCCGCGCCGAGCGATTGCTGGAGGGCGTTGCGCCGGGGATGGGTGCGCGCCTCCCGCTCGTTCAGCTCCCCCTTGCGCCGCAGCCAGCCCACGTGGCTGTGGTCATGCGTGACCTGCGTGAGGCCGCCCGCCTTCGGCAGGAAATAGATGCGGCTGTCGCCGACATGGCCGAAGTACATCCACTGGGGCCTGAACCAGCAGAGGCTAAGTGTCGCCCCCATCCCCGCGCACTCCGAGTAGGAGGACCCCAGCTTTTCCAGGTCGGCGTGGATAGCCGTGATCAGCTCCGAGAGGACCTCGGTGAACCCGCCCGCCATCCCGGCCGCCGAGAGCCGGAAGCTCCGGGGCAGCAGGCGCGTGATCCGGTCGACGGCGATCCTGCTCGCGAACTCCCCGGACTTGGCGCCGCCCATCCCGTCGCTGACCGCGAAGACGAAGTCGGCGTCCCTGAGCGAGGCCTGCCCGGTCTTCCCGAGGTGGTTCACGTCATGCCCGTCAAACTTGAGCGCGAGGAAGGCGTCCTCGTTGTTGGGCCTGTAGCGCCCGATGTGCGTCAGTCCCGACCACCGGAGGTCGGGGGCGCCTTCGCCCGCGGAGCGGGTATGCGGGACCGGCGGGCTCATTGCGCGGCCGAGGGCTTCAGGGACACGGAGTTCGCGCCGCCGTCGAGTATCGTGGCGAACTCGAAGTCGATCACGCAGAACCTGCCGTCGGAGGCGCGGTAGGTGATGTTGCGCAGCTCCGGGTCCTCGTGGCGCACGCCGTAGCGCTCGAGCTCGGCGAAGAGCTCGGCCTGCCTCTCCGCGTTCACCTGGTCGACGCGCGTCCCGCAGTTGGTGGTGATGATCTTCAGCTGCGCGGGGTCGGACTCGAGGAGCCGCGGGACAAACGGGCAGCCGCGCTTTTCCAGGTGCTTCAGCACGCGGACCTCCTGCTCGAAGCGCTCCCTTGCCAGGTGCCCGCGGAAGGTCTTGTGCACCCTCCCGTCGAAGCTGATGCGCACGAGCGCGCGGGGAGTGTCCTTCATTTCATGCATGCGTAAGGTGATGACAATCCGCGCCTGGATCGGGGCTGGCAAGAGCGCTCGGGGCCGCCGGATTCTCTTTTGCCCCCGCCAGTCAGAGCCGTCATGCCAATATTAAGAAAGTATTAATCTTCTAATTGCCTCTGGCACGCAAGGTGCTGAATTGGGTTCCGAGTTTTCGTTTGCGGTCAGTCGGGGCCCCAAAAAATCCCTGTGCCTACGGCGCGAAAATATCAACCGGATCCCCAGCACTAAATCGTTTAACCATGCCCAAATACAAACTCGAATACATCTGGCTGGACGGCTACACGCCCATGGCCAGCCTGCGCAGCAAGACCCAGATCAAGGAATACGCCAGCTTTCCGAAGCTCGACCAGCTGCCCCTGTGGGGCTTTGACGGGAGCTCGACCCAGCAGGCGGAGGGGAAGAACTCGGACTGCATCCTCAAACCGGTCGCGGTCTATCCCGACACCACCCGCAAGGAGGGCGTGCTGGTCATGTGCGAGGTGCTGATGCCGGACAGCAAGACGCCGCATCCCTCGAATTCGCGGGCGACGATCCCGGATGACCCGGGCACGTGGTTCGGCTTCGAGCAGGAGTACTTCTTCTTCAAGG
>PMSP01000387.1 GCA_003168315.1 Opitutaceae bacterium | reverse complement strand
TGCGGCCCTTCTCGATGATTGCAGGAAGACCCTTCGTCTCCTTGGGAGCCATCGGGGTGTCCTCGGGTTCCATGCTGACGGCATCATCCGATAAGAGCTCCCTTTGGGCTTCCTCGAATTTTCCCTGGCGGCAATACGCGACGAGCTTATCGGCAATTTCTTTTGTGGTCATGGCTTTGGGGATTGCGGGTTTTTCGCGAATCGCGGGACTATTCTGCCAGGCCGCGCGCGCGGTCAACGGGAAAACCAATTCATCGTCAAGAATTCACGTGGGTTGGGCCCTTCCGCCAGCTTACTCGATCCGGGTCAGTATGCTTCAGACCATTCCCGTCCCTTGAGGCTCCTTTTCAGACCCTTGGTACCGCCGGCGTACGGCCCGTCCCCTTCAGTTTCTCCGCATGAAGCCGCCCATCGCTAGGCTGGCTTTCAACGCGGACAACCTCGTGAAACTCCACACCCAGGGCCCGCGGCTTATGGCTTCGGCGGATTCTGTCCGGCCGAATCGAACACCTGGAGATAGGAACGCGCCAGGGTCAGCCCCGGGTCGATGCGGAGCGCAGCCTCCTCACTCAAGATCGCCTCGGGCACTCGTCCCTGCCTGAAAAGTGCGTCGCCCAGCTCCGCCTCCGCCTCCGCGTCGGCCGGGTCGAGCGCGGCGGCGCGCCGGAACGACTCGCCGGATTCCCTGAACCGGCCGAGCTCCGCGTAGGCCTTTCCCAGGTTGAAATGGGCGGCGGCCACGCCCGGCCGGTCCCGGGCCGCGGAACCCAGGAACCCGACCGCGGCCGCCGGCTGGCCCCGGCTGAGGAGCGTCGTCCCTATCGCCAGTTCCGCCTGTCCCCGGAAGTCCGGGTTGATCCGGCACACGTCCTCATAGACCGCGACCGCCTCGTTGACCTGGCCGGCGTTCAGGAGCGCGATGCCCCGCTCCGCGCCCCGGTAGAACAGGCTGAGGGCGACGGCGAGGAGCCAGCCCATCGCGACCGAGTAGGCGACTGCGGACCCCACGGCGACGCGGACAAGGGGGGCCCGGGCACCCCGCGGGGCCGCGCCGGGGACGGGCGCGCCGAAGGCGCGCTCGATCCCGAGGAATCCGAGGAGCGCCAGGAGTGCCAGCGCCGGGATGAAGTCGAGGAGGTACCGGCTCGTCGCGCCGGCGTAGCAGCAGATGGGAACGGCGCCCGCCAGAAAGAGGACGACGAGGGCGACCCAGGCCCCGGCGAGTGCGCGGGGCGGATTCCTCCCGGGGCGGATCCCGGTCCATGCCATTGGCGCCAGCGCCGCGGCGAGGAGGATCGGAAGGGTGGTCAGGGTGCCGAAGGAAAACTCGATCGGCAGGTGACCCTTGGAAAGCGGCGGGGCGGGCGGCTCCCACACCCAGGGGAACCCGGCGTGCCACCGCAGGGGCTCGAGGAAATACAGCCGGAAGTTGTCCCAGAAAAACCGGGGATCGAAGGACTTCGTCCCGGTGACGTCGTTGCCGGAGAGCTGGTAGTCATGGCCGAACTGGAGGGGACTGCCGAAGCGCCAGAAATTGTAGGCCGCGAGCCCGGCGCCGACGGCGGAGATCGGAAGGAACGCCGCGAGAAAAGTCGCGCGCCACGGCGCCTTCCCCGGGCCGCGGAAGGCGGCGATCGCCGGCAGGAAGAGGACGAAGGCGCCGAAGAGGAGCGACGGCCGGGCGCCGACGGCGAGGCCGAACGCTAGGCTCGCCCCAGCGAGCCACGCGGCCTTTCCGGAAGGCCGGTGCCACGCGTTCCAGAGCGCGGCGAGGGAAAGCATCGTGAAGGCAAAGCCGCAGCTGATGGAGACCTCGTAGAGGCCGGGGCGCACCAGGAAGACCGGGAGCGTCGTCACCGAGCCGAGGACGAGCGCGATCGCCGCGCCGGCCCACGCGCCGACCGAGGGAAAATACCGGCGCCAGGCCGCGAGCGCCAGGCCCACCGAGACAAGGTAGCCGAGCGCGCAGAAGAGGAGCACCGCCCTAGACTCGTGCAGGTAGGAGCCCGTCAGCTCGCGGTAGGGCCAGAAGAGGACGATGGCCGGGGTGACCCCGAAGTACGCATAGAGGTGGCCGTGGTAATAGCTCAGGTCGACCAGTCCCCAGCGCCCCCCGAGATAGGGCCGGTAGGTCGCGAAGTCGTAGGGGTTCGCGGCCCTGGCGAGCTCCGGCGGCGCGTCCTTGGCGAGCCAGACGTGCCCGGAACGGAAGCCATCGACCACCAGGTTGGTGGATTCGCCCTCGGCCGGGCCGGTCCCTGCATAGGAGCCGCTCAGCGCCACGAGCTCCCCGAAGCCCGCGAGGGCCAGGATGGCCGCGGCAACCGCCGGAAGAAGGGGTTTCAGGCGGGAAGCCGCGGGGGCGCTCACCGTGAAGAACGTGACCGAATCGGGGCGCATCTCAACACGGGATTTCGGGCGCCCGGGCCCGCGCCAGATAAAAGCTTCCGTTGGCCGCGGCCGCATTCCATTCTCACCGCCTTTCGCGAATGAAGCTCTCGATCGTCATCCCCTGCTACAACGAGGCCAAGACCATCCGCACCCTGGTCGAGCGCGTCCGCAACTCGCCCTACCCGCAGAAGGAGATCATCATCGTCGACGACTGCTCCCGGGACGGCACTCGCGACGTGCTCCGGACCCAGATCGAGCCCCTGGTCGACAAGGTCATCTACCACGAGGTGAACCAGGGGAAGGGCGCCGCCCTGCGGACGGGGTTCGCCGCGGCGACGGGCGACGCCGTCATCGTCCAGGACGCCGACCTCGAGTACGACCCGAACGAGTACTCGAAGCTCATGAAGCCGATCCTGGACGGGAAGGCCGACGTCGTCTTCGGGTCGCGCTTCATGGGCGGCGAGGCGCACCGCGTCCACTTCTTCTGGCACATGGTGGGAAACAAGTTCCTCACCCTCCTCTCGAACATGTTCACGAACCTGAACCTCACGGACATGGAGACCTGCTACAAGGTGTTCCGCCGGGACGTCCTTGAGAGGATCAAGATCGAGGAGAACCGCTTCGGGTTCGAGCCGGAGATCACGGCGAAGGTCTCGAAGCTTAACGTCGTCATCTTCGAGATCGGCATCAGCTACTACGGCCGCTCCTACGCCGAGGGGAAGAAGATCGGCTGGAAGGACGGCTTCCGGGCGCTCTGGGCGATCCTGAAGTACAACCTGCGCTGACTCCTAGCGCGCGGCCCGCGCCTTCAGTTCCGCCAGGTCCTCGCGCGCGAGCGCGTATCCCGGCCGGATCCGGAGCGCCTCCTCGTACTCCGCTATCGCCCCCGCGTCGTCGCCCGAGTCCGCCAGGACTCCTCCCAGGTTGACGTGGGCCTCGGCGTAGCCCGGGTCGAGGCGGATGGCCTCGCGGTACTGGGCGGCCGCCTTCTCGCGTCCGCCCATCCGGGCGACCGCCATCCCCAGGTTGAAGTGGATCTGCGCCGAGTCGGGCTTCAGGGCGAGCGCGATCCCGTACTGGATCGCCGCGTCCGCGACGCGGTCCTTCCGGTAGAGCGCGCTCCCCAGGTTGTTGCGGGCCTCGGGGTCGGCGGGGTCGATCGCGAGGGCCCTGCCGTACTCGGCTATCGCCTCGTCCGTGCGGCCGGCCCGGTCGAGCGCGAGGGCCATGTCGTAGTGGAGGGGCGCCGAGTCGGGGTTCGGCTGCGCGATCGACCTGTACTCGGCGAGGGCCTCGTCGATGCGGCCCATGTGGTAGAGCGCGAGCCCGAGGTTGCGCCTCGCCTGAAAGTCGCCGGGGTCGATGGCGAGCGTCGCCTCGAACTGCTTCGCCGCCTCCTCGTTCCTCTCCTGGAGGGCGAGCGAGTTGCCGAGGGCCAGGTGCGCGCGCGGGTTCGACGGGCGCCGTGACACCGTGTCCGCCCAGATGGACACGTCGCTGCGGTAGTCGCTGTTGCGCCCGTGGGTCACGATCCCGAGGGCGAGCGCCGCCGCGAGGAATACGGGCAGGCTCCGCTTGCCGAGGACCGACCAGACCGCGGCCACGGCATCCAGTCCGTCCGAACCCACCCACATCCGCTATTTCGGCGACTACGAGATCCTCCGCGAGATTGCCCGCGGCGGCATGGGTGTCGTCTTCCGGGCCCGGCAGGTCAGCCTCAACCGCACCGTCGCGCTCAAGATGATCCTCGCGGGCCAGCTTGCCAACGACATCGACGTCAAACGCTTCTACACCGAGGCCGAGGCGGCGGCCAACCTCGACCATCCGGGGATCGTGCCGATCTTCGAGGTCGGCCAGCACGAGGGACAGCATTATTTCTCGATGGGCTTCGTCGAGGGGCCGAGCCTCTCCCAGCGCCTGGCAGAGGGACCGCTGCCTGCCCGAGAGGCCGCCGAGCTGATTCGCCGGGTCAGCGAGGCCATCGAGTACGCCCACCAGCACGGCGTCATCCACCGCGACTTGAAGCCGGCCAATATCCTCCTCGATGCCAACGGGAACCCCCGCATCACCGACTTCGGGCTGGCCAA
>PMSP01000021.1 GCA_003168315.1 Opitutaceae bacterium | reverse complement strand
AGGCGTCGAGGGTGCTGGCCCTGATGCGGAGTTTCTTGCCGGCCTTGTGCCATCCGGAGACTGCGGCGAGCACCTCGCGGAGAATGGCTTTGGCTTCGGGAACATTGAGATCGAAGCGGGGCGCTGCGGCGAGAGCCGCGTCGATAGATGGACTTTCCTGATCCTCCGTGATGGCTGTCTTTGGCATCTGGGTGCGGTCGATTTCCGGTACGGGATTGATGTCGTAGGCGGGTGAAAGCGCCCATCGCCCAGGCTCGCGCATGAGGAAGCCGTGATTTCGAAGGTGGTCGTCGTAGTTGCTGGCCAATAGCGAGAAGACAAGCCGCCGCCAAAGCTCGTGAAGATCGGCTACAATGTCATGGCCAAATTGACGGATGCCGTCAGCCAGCATGGTGTACGCACCGAGTTCACCCTGGGTCAAGCCAAGTAGGCTGTGGGCGGAAAGAAAGGGGGTGCGGCGCGTTCCGTCGCGGTCGAATCGGGTAATCACGGAGACGCCCCTGCCGCCCGCCGCGGCTAGCCGATGCTCCGCGACGGTGATGCCAGCCTGGCGCGCTAGGGTGAGTGCGAGAATTTCACCGGCGGCGATGTCACGAATGTCGTCGGGTTTGGAAAACTTTGCGATGGCCAATCTGCCATCTGGCAGGCTGACGGCCGCTTTGGGCCGCGCTCCGCCGAGGGGAGAGCCCGCTCCGAGCAGGAAACGCAGGTCCGCGGCCGTTTCAGTCTCGCCATGGATGGCGTCCGTTGCGCGCAGTAGGGTGGCGAGACTGACGAGAGGTGGAAGCTGTCCGCTGCCGGCGGCGAGAAACGGGCTTGCTGCGTTTGCTCGGAAGCGAAGCGCCCCGATTCGCGTGAAGTCGTCGAGGGCTAGAACGTAGTCAAGGTCCTGGTAGGGCTTACTTCGGAGGACGCCCTTTCGGACGGCGCGCTCTATCAGCATCCGTCCCCACCGGTCCGGCCCGCAGTCGTGGAAAGCGCCGAAAAGCGCGTGGCCGTGGTGCGTTCCGGACCGGAGAGGAAGAGAAGTGGGATCGACGGCAAACGCGTCGCCGCGACCTAACCATTCGGCTGCATATTCAAACGATACCGCCGGGCTGTGCTCCGCGGTGTGGAGGTGCCCTACTAGGAAGGTCTCGCCTTCCCATCCGATGTGAAGTTCCACGCTCATTTCTTATTTCGACGGATTCGCTTGGGTACGCGGCGTTCATCCAGGTCGAGGGCGAGTGCATCCGTAGCCGGTGAAGCGATGTTGGCTAAGCGGTCGAGTAACTGGAGAACAAATGCTGCAGTTGCAAGGGTGCCCAAGGAAACGGTGGGATCACCTCGTTCGAGGCGCCAGAGTGTGTCGCGGCTCACGAAAAGGCGAGCGGCCATGTCAGCGGTTGAGATGCTGCGCTTGCGGCGTGCGAGCGCGAGATCTCGGCCTAGCTTGCGCAACGCGTGGGCAGCTGGCAGTGGAATGGAGGAAACGTGTGGCATCATTCATAATGTCTGCTTTAACTGACATTATGTCAATGGGAGTCCGCTATAGCGGACGATGTGGGTTCCCTATTTTGCCGGACGAGGGAGATGAAAATGCCAACGAGCCCACCGCGGCCGAGTTGGCCGAGCCGGTGCCCCCCATCGAAATAGGGACAAAGCCTGTCGGGAGGGCCCGCGCTAGTGCAGCACGTACACCTCGACCAGCGCCGCACCCCCGGTGCCGCTGGTGGAGGAGACCTGGGCGGTGTAGCCCCCCGGGGGAAGCGTGACCAGGAGCGCCGAATCGTGGCTCGCCGGGTCCGTCCACGCGAACGCGCCGACTGACGCAGCGGCTGACGAAATCTGGGGATTTCCGCCCCAGCTCAGGTTGAACCCGATCTGGTTCTGGCTGCTGTCAAAGAGCGCGACCTGGGGATCGGGAAGGGTGTTGGCAACGAACGCTGCAAGGGCCGGCCCCGACGCGCGGATAAGGACAGTCTCGGAAGTGTTTCCGGAAATGACGAAACCCGCGATCAGCGCATAGTCCCCGTCGCCCACGAACGCCCGGGTCGAGATGTTCACGAGCTCTGTCCCGGAGGTGGGCGGATCCTCGTCGTAAACCTCCGCGAGGCACACTCCGAAGACGCCGCCCATCCCGCTGATCTCGGAGGTGTAGCCTCCCGAGGGCAGCGTCACCCTGATGGCGGAATCGGCCGATCCCGCCGGCAGGGCGAAGGCCCCCACCTGCGAGAAATCCGCAGCCGTCGCGTCGGCCGGCGAGGCCTTTCCCGCCCATACGCCGGACGGGACCGTGGGCGCGTTCTGCCAGCCCACATCCTCGGATATCTGGTTCGGATTGGTTGCCGCGTCGTAGAGGGTGAGCGATGGCGCCGCAAAGGCCCCGCTGACCCCGAAGGCGGCGAGGGCCGGCCCGACGGCGCGGAGCACCACGGTCTTTGATCCCGTCCCGCCTATGACGAAGCCCGCAAACAGGGGATTGGTCTCTCCCAGGCCCCCCGGAGCGACCACGTAGCCACGCGTCGATAGGTTCACAAGGCGTCCGGGCGTGGCGCTCGTTGCGACCGTGAGGGTGGCGGCGGAGCTGATCACGCTTCCGGACGCGTTGGTCGCGGTGAAGGTGTAGCTGCCCGCGTTTGCCGAGGTTGCGCTGCCGCTGATGAAGAGGGTCGACGTCGTGGACCCCGAGATTCCGTTCCCGTCGGAAAGGGGCGCGCCGTTGAGCGACCACTGGTAGGTCGGCGAGGGGGACCCGCCCGCGCTGGCCGTGAAGACGACGGGGACGCCCGTGTTGATCGTCTGCGACTGGGGTTGGCTCGTGACCGTCGGGGCGGCCGCCTGCGTGGTCCCGTCAAACACGGACACCGTTCCGTTGGCGTCATTGTTGAGGACGTAGATCCGGTTGGTCGCCTCATTGACGGCCACGGCGAAGGGATTCGCCCCGACCGGAAAGCTCGACGTCGCGAAGGTGACGCCGTCGACCACTGTCATGACTCCCGCCTGCGATCCATCCGCGATGTAGATCTTGTTGGTCACCGTGTTGACGGCGACATCGAGCGGGTTGTTGCCCGCGGGCACCAGGGTGCCGGCGGTCAGCGTGGCCTCGTCGATCACCTGGAGGGTTCCAGGGGCGCCGGACTCGATGACGAAGACGTTGCCGGTCACCGCGTTCACGGCGATCGATAGGTCGGGCTGCCCACCGGGGATGTTGACCGTCGAAAGGTCGGCGGACCGGATCGCCACGGTGTAGCCGTCCTGGATATTGGCGACGAAGGCCAGCTTGCGGACCGAGTCGGCCACCACGGCCGCCCCGTCCATCCCGGTGACGTCCGTGACCTCGTTCGTCGCGCCGTCGATCACCGCAACCTCGGAATTCTGGGGGTCGTTCACGTAGATCTTGTTGGCGCCCGAATCGACGGCGAGCGCCTGCGGACTGATGGCGTGGGGGCCCGGGCTGATTCCCTTGGCGATCGTCATGCTGGCCCGGGTCGCCCCGTCGATAACCGTCACCCTGCCGTTGATGTCGTTGTCCTCGTCGACGACGTAGATCTTGTTCGTGACCATGTTGACCGCGACGGCGGCCGGATTGAGGTCGGTCGGGATGGTCGTCGTGGCGCGGGTCGCGCCGTCGATCTCGGTCACGGTGTTGTCGCCGCTGTTGGACACGTAGATCTTGTT
>PMSP01000240.1 GCA_003168315.1 Opitutaceae bacterium | reverse complement strand
AATAGGGCGTAAACGGACCGGATGTTATCGCCAATCTGGGCGCACACGACGTGAAAACGCAATATCGGCAAACCGGAATCGGCGCCGCCATTGGATTCGCCCGTACACGGCGATTCTCAGTTAACCTGAAACCTGCGGATTCCGTTTGCGAGCAGATTGGCCGACACTTGCGCAGCCTAGGAGAGTTCCCTCGGAATCATCCGTCTGATAGGGTCCTCATCGACCTGCTTGAATCCCAAGACGTGTGAAGGTTCGCACCGGAATGCGTTATGTNNTATGTGACGCGGGAGTCTTTAGCTTGCTATTACTGTAATCACAGCTACTCTAATTACAGTAACGCTAATCCCAGCAACCCATGCCAGCCGCCATCGCCAATCCCTTCAATTTCGAGACCCCGGCCGATCGATGGTCGTTTACCGATCGCGAGGAACTCCTGCCGCGCATATCTGGCATATTGGACCGCCCTAGGCAAAGAGCGCTGGTTCATGGAAGGCGACGGGTTGGCAAGACGTCGCTCATCAAGCATGCCGCCATCGCGGCAAAGAGGCCGTTCGCCTTTATCGATCTCTCGACGGCAAATGACCTGAGCGAAGTGGCAAGGAAGCTCATCGGAAGCTTCCCGGTGAACGAAGACCTTGGATCAAGGCTCATTCGCCTGCTTCGCAAGTACGTCGAGCGGGTCAGCCTGAAGGGGGAGCATTTTTCTCTCGGAACCGACCTGCGTGCGCCGGCGGAGGAAACGCTCGGGCAGGCGCTTTCATTCCTGGACGACTACGCGCTCGCTTCCGACAAGTGCCTCACCGTGTGTATGGATGAATTTCAGGATCTCCGCAGGCTGGGTGGGGACAGGGCGGAATGGCAGCTCCGCGGAACGATTCAGCACTACCAGCGGCTCAGCTTCATCTTCTCCGGCTCCGACCACCGCCTCCTCCAATGGATGACCGAGCCGAATGCGGCGTTCTTTAAGCAGCTTGAACTCATCGAGGTCGGACCCATCGACTCGGACCTGATGGCAAAGTGGATCAACGACCGGAGCCACAGAGGCGGACTGATCGGCAGCTCGTTTGGAGCCGCAGTTGTCGCCGCCTCGGGGCCGTGCACCGGCGATATAGTCAGGTTGGCGAAGCAAGTCTTCGATTTTGCCGCCACCGGGCGAAAGGGAGACATCGTATCCCAGGGACTCGACGCAATCGCGCTGGAATACCTGACCCCGGAGTTCGGGACCATCTGGCGGCCGCTTCCCCCAAGCCAACGAATGCTGTTGCGGGCCATCGCCGACGACCAACCCCGCTTTTCCAAGACAACGCTTGAGAATTACGGTCTTACTGTCGGCTCGGTCGGAACGGCGCAAACTGCCCTGTTCGACAAGCAGATTCTCACATTGGCAGGCGATCAGGTCGTTTTCGACAGCCCGTTCTTCCGTCGGTGGGTTAGGGCCACAGGCGAGACAGGGACGTGATGGCGGAGGCAGGTTTCGGGCGCCCGGGATCCAAGAGCCGGGGGGCGCACCCGAAGGCGATTCCTGCGATCCGGGCTGGCGATCCTCGAGAATCGCGCAGAGAAACAGGGTAAAAGGAGAAGCGAATGTGAAAAACGAGGACATTCTCTTCGAACTTATAAAGTTCGATATGGAACAGATCAGGATCTACCGGGAGGCGATCCTATATATCTCGTTAACGTGCATCACGGGATCGTTTGGGGTAATCGCCTACGCGCTCAAAAGGGACAGTGGGATTGCCGGCGCCCGCAGACTATGGGTGATCATTGTGGCGCAGCTTGGGTTCGCGCTCGTCCTGACTGTCACGGCGCTTGCCTATTTCGACGGGCTGAATGAATCGCGGTCAGTTCTCGAGATGAGGGAAGCAGCGCTCAGGCGTTGGGTCACGGACCCGACCGTGGCGATTTCCAAATCCGATATATATCCGGACATAAGGCATCGGGACCCCAATGATCCGAAGTCGCCACCGTATGTGATGCAGGATCCCCCGAACCTGGAAAAGCGGCCCATCTACGTTGCGATTTGGATTCTTGGCTTCGCAACCGCCGGGGTATGCCTTGGGGTTTCCCGCAGAGTCTTCCGGGCAGGGGAGGGACATTCGAATCCGAAAGGACCTGGCGCTTGATGGAATCTGGAAGCCAGCGACGCAAGGTTTGGCGTCGGAACGGGCGTTCAGATCCCGGGGGGGCGCGGTGGGTGGCAGATTCGGGCTTTCAAACAGAACCAAGAGGCCTTCCGTATGTCGAAGAACGCGTCCACTCAATGACCTACACACCCCTCCCACGCCCAAATCGGCTCCAGAGCCTCCTGTTTGCGGTGCTCGCACTGGGCCCGCTCGCGATCGCGACGCACTGTTCGGCCCAGGTGGACCCTATCTATCGGAACCTCCTTGAGCTGGGCTACGACCAGCCGCTTGCCGGCCATGGGCCGCAGGCGGAATACCTCTACTATTACTTCAACGATCCGAATTTCTTCAACCCCGACACGGCCCTGCGCGTGGCGATCGCGCCCGTCTACCTGGACAGCGAGATCGGGTTCAAGCACCTGATCTCGCCCTATACCGACCTGGGCCTCGGCGTCTCCGGGGGCGCCTACGGCGACAACTACTACGAGGTCAGGCAGGGCCACTACCGAGAGGACGAGAGCTTCTACGGGAACGGCGGCGGGGCCTCGCTGAACCTCTACCAGCTGCTCGACCCGGGGCTCAAGATCCCGCTGAACCTGGTCGAGCGCGGCGGATTCCGCTATTCGTCGTTCTTCGACACGCCCCAGACCTCGTCGGATTTCAGGCTGCCCGAGGCCCAGCTCGACGCCTACACGATAACGGGGCTTAGGTTTGCCGGGAACCAGCCCATGCTCTATCCCGACCTTGGGCTGGAGTTGTCCGCCTGGTTTGAGCGCCAATGGCACTTCGACAGCGACCCGTACGGCCTTGACGATGACCGGCGCATCAGTCCGGCCACGAATCTCTACTGGGTCTATGCGGGCCTGGACTACGCCTTCAAGAAGAGCGGCAACAAGTTCTCGCTTCACGTCACCGCGGGCGGCTCGACCGACGCGGACCGGTTCAGCGCATGGCGCCTGGGCGGCGTCCTGCCGCTGGTCTCGGAGTTCCCGCTGGTGATGCCCGGCTACTATTACGAGGAGCTGACCGCGGTGCGCTTCGTCCATTTCTACGGCTCGTACAGCATCCCCTTGGACAAGGATCAACGCTGGGACCTGCGCCTTGAGGCGGCGACGGCCCGGCTGGACTACCTTCCGGGCTTCGCCCAGCGGAGCGACTGGCAGACGGGCGCCGGCCTCGGCATCGACTTCACGCCCAAGAACAAGGACTACCAGATCGTTCTGCGTTATGGATACGGATTCAACGCGATCCGTCGCGGTGCCCTGGGCGCGCAGAGCGTCGGGATCCTTTTCCAGTACGATTTCGAGGCGCGGAAGAAGAGGCGCGCCGGTAGTTCATAGGCGTCCGTGCGGCCCCAATTGTTTCGACTGGCGCCCTAGTCGCCAAGATTCTCACGGGGCATCCAACGACCTTCGCCCCGAATCATGCCCCCCAGATCATCGGTCCGCCTCCGTTCGTTTCGCATCGCAGACCATGACGAGGTTTACGCGATATGGAGGAAGGCGGAGGGCGTCGGCCTCGGCGAGTCGGACAGCCGGGAGGCGATCGGGCGCTACCTCAGGAGAAACCCCGGCCTCAGCCAGGTTGCCGTCCTCGGGGGCCGCGTGATCGCGACCGTGCTCTGCGGCCACGACGGCCGGAGGGGCTACCTGCATCACCTTGCCGTCGCCGGGAGGTGGCGGCGCAAGGGAGTGGGACGGGCGCTGGTTGCGGCCTGCCTCGAAAAGCTCGGCGAGGCGGGCATCCCCAAGTGCAACCTGTTCCTGTTCGCCGGCAACCGGGCGGGGAGGGCATTCTGGAGGCGCCTGGGCTGGAGCGTCCGTGCGGACCTTCGTCTGGTCCAGCGTGGAACGGCAGCGGTCCCGGTCTCCTGCCGCACGAGTTGCTAGGGCGAACGGGCGCCGGGACCTAGTCCACCGCGGCCACCGTCACCTCGTCTCCCTCGATGCCCGAGTGCCCGTCCGGCCGCTTGCACAGCGCCTCAAGCTCCTTCCAGGCCGCCTTGATCTCGGCCGGGGCGTGGTCGGGAATATCGGAGCTCCTCCAGGTGAACAGCTCATGGTACACGACGTGGCCCCCGTCATCCACTTCCCTCAGCAGGACGTGCGGCCGCGGCAGGACGACGTCCAGCCGGCGGTAGATCGCCCAGGTCCGGGTCACGGCGGCCAGGAAAGCCTGCTCCTGGCCCGGTCTCACATGGTAGGTTGAGAGGATGGTCTCGGCGTCCGACTCCGGTGGCGACGGGGCCTTGTCCTCTGCATTTGCCCGGAAGACCAGCAGGCCTGCGATGGCGGCGGCAAGGAGGGCTCGGCCCATCACCTCACGAAATGGGCTGGGTTTCATTCCCGGATCTTTCGGCTTTCGCGGGG
>PMSP01000110.1:2232-4092 GCA_003168315.1 Opitutaceae bacterium | reverse complement strand
CCGACTTTTACATCACCACGGCGATCGACTACGTGAACGGCTCGCCCCACATCGGGCACGCCTATGAGAAGATCCTGACCGACGTGATCGCCCGTTTCCGCCGGCTGATGGGCGACTCGGTCTATTTCCTGACCGGGACCGACGAGCATGGCCAGAAGGTGCAGCAGACCGCGAAGGCGAGGGGGGTTGCGCCCCAGCAGTTTGCCGACGAGATCAGCGCGGAGTTCAGGGCGATGCTGCCGCGGCTCCTGATCTCGAACGACGACTTCATCAGGACGACCGAGGAGCGCCACAAGCGCGTGGTTCGCGAGCTCCTGCAGCGCCTCTTCGACAAGGGCGACATCTACAAGGGGGACTACCACGGGTTCTACAGCACCCGCCAGGAGCAGTTCCTGCAGGAGAAGGACCGGAACCCCGACGGGTCGTGGCCCGAGATCTACGGCGAGGTGTCGGAGATCGTGGAGCCGAACTACTTCTTCAGGCTGAAGGCGTACCAGCCCTGGCTTGTCGATTTCCTGGCGAAGCACGAGGGATTCGTGTTCCCGCGGTTCCGCCAGAAGCAGGTGGTGGAGTTCCTGAAGGAGCCCCTGAACGACCTGTGCATCTCAAGGCCCAGGGAACGCCTCGAGTGGGGGATCCCGCTCCCGTTCGACGGGGGGTTTGTGACCTACGTGTGGTTCGACGCTCTCGTCAACTACTACTCGGCCGTCGCCGGGAAGCCCGGCGTCTGGCCGCCGGCCTGGCACGTCATCGGCAAGGACATCCTCGTCCCCCCCCACGCGGTCTACTGGCCGATCATGCTTCACGCGGCGGGGATCGAGCTGCCGAGGGGCCTCCTCGCCCACGGCTGGTGGCTGACAAGCGGGGCGAAGATGTCCAAGAGTTCGGGCAACGCGTCGAATCCCTTGGACCTGGTCGGGGAGTTCGGCGCGGACGCGCTGCGCTATTTCCTCATCCGGGAGATGAACGTCGGCCAGGACGGGGACTTCTCGCGCGAGCTCTTCCTCACGCGCTACAACAGCGACCTCGCGAACGACCTCGGCAACCTCGTGAACCGGGTCCTCAACATGACGAACCGCTTCGCCGGCGGGTTGGTCCCCACCGCAGGCCCGGACGCCGAGCCCGAGGCGGAGATCCGCAAGCTCTGGGAGACGACGGCGGCGGACTATTTCCCCCTGTTCGAGCAGTTCCAGTTCCACACGGCGCTCGAGCGGCTCTTCGCGTTGATCCGGTCCATCAACGCCTATGTCGAGAAGCGGGCCCCCTGGAAGCTCGCGAAGTCCGCCGAGGCCGCCGACAAGGCGCTCCTTGCGACGTCCCTGGCGACGATGGCCGAGGCCCTGAGGCTCGCCGCGGTCGCCCTGAGGCCTGTCATGCCCGGGGCGACGGCGAGGATTGACAGCGTCCTCGGCTACGCCCCGTCGGGGACCTGGAGCCAGGAGCTTTCCTGGGGAAGCCGCCTTGCGGGCGGCAGGGTGGCCGAGTCGCTTGTCCTCTTCCCAAGGCCGCAGACGGCGGCGCCCAAGGCTCCGTGACCATCCTCCCGCTAGACCCGGTCGCCAGCGCCTCGGCCGAGGCGCTCATCGAGTTCCTTTCCGACTGCCGGGACGCGGCGGCCCAGGCAGGCCGGCCGAAGCTCGTCAGCATAACGGTCCAGGTCGAGAGCCTGGACCCCCTGGCCGTCCTCGAGTCCATCTTCGAGCCCGGGGAGAGGCACTTCTACGCCGAGCGCCCGTCGGAGGGCTGGGCGGTCGCCGGGGCCGACTCGGTCCTCTCCTTCTCGGCGTCGGGGCCCATGCGCTTTGCGGCCTGCCAGGCGTTCATCGACACGGCGCTTGAGGACACGATCGCGGTCGGCGA
>PMSP01000110.1:0-2212 GCA_003168315.1 Opitutaceae bacterium | reverse complement strand
GTCGAGCCCGACTCGCCGGTCGAGGCTTTGGCGACCCGCGTCTGGAACGCCCATGCCAAGTTCCGCTCGTTCGATTTCCGCGCCCCGGAATCACCCGGCGAGGCGCGCGCCGCCGCGTCCTCGGTGGACGAGGTGGGGGGGCGGCGCAGCTACGAGACCGCCGTCAGCCGGGCCCTCGAGCGCATCGCGAGGGGGGATTTCGAGAAGATCGTCCTCGCCCGCGCCAAGGATGTCCGGGCGTTGGCGCCGCTTCACCCCCTTGGGATCCTGAACGGCCTCCGGCAGCGCTTCCCGGACTGCAACGCCTTCTCGGTCGCGAACGGCCGCGGCCAGAGCTTCATCGGGGCAAGCCCCGAGCGCCTGCTCAGGGTCGACGACGGGGTGGTCCTGACCGAGGCCCTCGCCGGGTCGACCGACCGCGGGGCCACCGCGAGCGAGGACGCGTCGCTCGGGAACCGCCTCCTCAGGAGCGAGAAGGACCTGCGCGAGCAGCGGATCGTCCTCGACTCCATCGTCCGCAGCCTTGCCCCCCTGGGCCTTGACCTTAGGTATTCCGCGCGCCCGCTCCTCAGGCGGCTTTCCAACGTGCAGCACCTGCACACGCCGGTCGAGGCCACGCTTCCGAAGGGCGTCAGGCTCCTCGACATGCTGGGAAGGCTGCACCCGACGCCCGCCGTGGGGGGGACGCCGAGGGAGGTTGTCGTCCCCCTGATCGCGGAACTGGAGGCCTTTCCCCGGGGGCTCTACGGGGGCGAAGTCGGCTGGATCGACTCCCGCGGGGGCGGGGAGTTCATCGTGGCGCTCCGCTCGGCGCTTGTCGAAGGGTCCAGGGCCCGGATGTACGCGGGTGCGGGCATTGTCGACGGCTCCTCCCCGCAGAGGGAGTTTGAGGAGACCGAGCTCAAGTTCCGGGCCATGCAGGACGCCCTCCTCGGGACCTGAGGCAGACCCGATGAATCTTCCCGCGCTCGACTTCCGGAACGTGAACGCCCTGTGGGGAAGCGTCGTCGCCGAGACGCTCGTCCGCTCGGGCGTTCGCACGGCCGTCGTTTCCCCCGGTTCGCGCTCGACACCGCTTGCATTCGCGTTCGCCCGGCACGGCGGCATCGAGGCGGTTCCCGTCCTCGATGAGCGCTCGGCCGCGTTCTTTGCGCTCGGGATCGCCAAGCGGGACATGCGCCCGGTGGCCCTCCTCTGCACGAGCGGGACGGCCGGCGCCAACTACTTCCCGGCGGTCATCGAGGCGCATGAGGCGGGCGTGCCCCTCATTGTCATCACGGCCGACCGGCCACCCGAGATGCGGGCCTGCGCCTCGGGCCAGACCATCGACCAGCACAGGCTCTACGGGAGCTTCGTCACCTTCCACCACGAGCTGGCGGTGCCGGAGGCGACGCTCCCCCTCCTCAGGTACCTCCGCCAGACGGTGGCCCATGCGGTCGAGCGCTCGCTCGCCCCCTTTGCCGGCCCCGTCCACCTGAACGCGCCCTTCCGCGACCCGCTCGTGCCCTCGGACGACGGGGGCTCGACGGACGCCTTCGGGGCCGGCGTCGACTGGGACTCCTTCTTCTCGCATTTGGCCCCGCCGAGCCCGGTCGCTGCCGTCTCGGATATCCCCGCTTTCTCGCACTCGGTCCACGGGCTCATCGTGGCCGGGCCGGCGCTGGTCGCCGACGCGGCCGCCCACTGCGCCGCCGTCGGCGAGATTGCGAGGAAGCTCGGCTGGCCGGTCCTCGCGGACGGCACGTCCCCCGTGCGCAACCACGAGTCGGCGGTCCCGCACCTCGTCACCCGCTACGACGCCATCCTGCGGAACCCGGCGGCGGCCGATTCGCTGCGGCCCGAGTTCGTCCTCTGTCTCGGGGAATGGCCGACCAGCAAGGTCCTGCGCGGCGTTGTCGAGGGGAGCGGGGCCCAGGTGCTCCTGGTGACCGAGCGGCCCGACAACCGGGACGCACTCCACGGGGCGACACGCAGGGTCGTCGTGCCGCTGGCGGCTCTCGCCCTCGGCCTGCCGGCGAGCGACGCCCCGAATGGGTACGAGCGGCTATGGGCGGGCCATGAGGCCCGGGCGCGCGCCGCCTTGGACAAGCTGGTCTCGCAGGAGGAGGGGATGGTCGAACCCAAGGCGGCCTGGCTCCTTGGCAGGCACCTTCCGGCGCTGACTCCCGTCTCGGTCGCCAACAGCATGCCGGTTCGCGACATCGAGTTCGAT
>PMSP01000192.1 GCA_003168315.1 Opitutaceae bacterium | reverse complement strand
AGGGCGTTGTCGAACGACGCGGAGTCGCTCATGTTCGGCTGCACCAGCGGCCGCAGGTCCGTGAAGCGGTCGCCCCAGACCCCGTGGGCGGTGCTCCGCTCGCGGGCCCGCATCAGGTTGCGGTTGCCGCGGATCGTGTTGATCTCCCCGTTGTGCGCCATCAGCCGGAACGGGTGGGCGAGGTGCCAGGTGGGAAACGTGTTCGTCGAGTAGCGCTGGTGGAAGATGACGAAGGCGCTCTTGAACTTCGTGGACTTGAGGTCGTGGAAGAACTTCCGCACCTGCGGCGCGTTCAGGAGGCCCTTGTAGACCACCGTCCTCGAGGAGAAGGAGCAGATGTAGAACCCGTCGACGCCGGCCTCGAACGACTTCCGCTCGGAGGCCTTCTGCGCGAGGAAGAGCTTCCGCTCGAACTCGTCGTCCGAGACCTCGTCCTTGCGGGCCACGAGCGCCTGGACGATGGAGGGCTTGGTCTCCAGCGCCTTCCGGCCGAGGCACGTGTCGTCCGTCGGGACGTCGCGCCAGCAGAGGAACGCCAGGCCCTCCGCCCTGACCGCCTGCTCGACGATCTTCTTGCAGTGGGACGCCGCATAGTCGTCCCGCGGCAGGAAGATCATCCCGACGCCGAGGTCGGAGTCCCTGAAGAGGGGCTTCTTCTTCTTTTCCAGGAATTCCCTGAGGAGCTCGTGCGGGACCTGGGTCAGGAGGCCGGCGCCGTCGCCCGTGACCGCGTCGGCGTCGATGGCGCCCCGGTGGGCGAGCGACTTGAGCGCGGCGATCGCGCGCTCAACCACGTCGTGCGAGCGCTCCCCGGAAACCTTGGCGATGAAGCCCACGCCGCAGGCGTCGTGCTCGGACTCCGGGTTGTAGAGGGGGGACGGGATGATGCTGCTCATGCTGGGGGTCGGGAGAGGGGAGGATGTCGTCGCTTGGGCAAAAAAAGGGCCGTTCTCGGCTTTCGAGAGCGGCCCGGGTCGGTCAGGAGGTACGGAGAGCTCTCGGTGTCAGAAGAAGCGGATCGTTTTGGTCGCCATCTTGGCATGCTCATCGTCGGAGCAGCCCGCGTTCGTCGGGGCGCCGGCCGCGACTTCGGTCGGTTTGACGAGGTCATTGCTCAGGAGATAGTTCTCAACCTCCTCGCCCGAGACGTCGGCCAGCATCACGCCGTCGATCTCGACGCAGGGCGAGAGGGGCTGGCCGGACTTGCGGACCATCTCCGCGTAGCCCTCCCGGTTGCCGATGATGTCGATGTCATCGTAGTCAAGCGCGTGCTTGCGAAGGACGGCACGGACGCCGTTGGACCAGCCGCAGGACGGCTTGAGATAGGCTTTGATTGTCATTCGCATAGTATAGGCAGGACGGAGCTAGCGGCAAGGTATAGGACGCAATTTGCGCCGATCAAGCATCGTCTTGGGAAATCTTGGGCGGCCGTGCCCTCGGGGACTTGCGCGACACGCTGTTGCAGCCAGAATTGCGGCACCATGCCCAAGGTCATCCTCCTCCTCATCGGCTCCAACATCTTCATGACGATCGCCTGGTACGGCCACCTGAAGCTGAAATGGCTTGAGGGACGCCCGCTCATCGTCGCGATACTCGTGGCCTGGGGGGTCGCCTTCTTTGAGTACTGCCTGCAGGTCCCCGCAAACCGCCTGGGCTACATGACCGCGGGCCTGAGCGGATACCAGCTGAAGGTGATCCAGGAGGTCATCACGCTCTTCGTCTTCATCGTCTTCGCGTGGATCGTACTGAAGGAGCGGCTCACCTGGAACTACGCGGTCAGCTTCGCCTTCATGCTCCTGGCCGTCTACTTCGCGATGGCGTTCAAGCCGATCGGGCCGCGCTCCTAGCGCCGGCTGGCCCGGAGCTCGCCGAGGATCCGGCGGGCCGCCTCGTCGCCGGGCCTCACCCGCAGGAAGGCCTCGAGCTCGGCCTCCGCCTCGCCTGACTTTCCCGGCCGGTTGAGCAGGGCCATCGCGATGTTGAAGTGGATCTCGGCGAAGTCCGGCTTCAGGCGAAGCGCCTCCCGGTACTGGGCGACGGCCTCGTCCCTCCGGCCCTGCGCGCCCAGAGCTATGCCGAGGTTGTTGTGCGCCTCGGCATGGCCCGGGTCCAGGCGGAGCGCCTCCTCAAACTGCGCGGCGGCCTGGTCCAGCGTGGCCGGCGTCCCGAGCAGCGCGTAGTACTGCTGTGTCGCGTGGAGGTCGCTCCAGATCCGCCACAGTCCGGCGGCGGGCTGCAGCTCGGGCCTCGTCACGTGGGCTGCGTCGTCCCACACGAAACCCCCGCGCAGGCACGGCCAGTAGCACGCGAGCGCGAGCAACAGGATGAGCGCTCCCTGGAACCACAGACTGCCGGGGATTCCCGGGCATTGCCCCGGCCCTGCCTCAGCGGGAAATGGGCGGCTGCGCTCGGCGCCCGCCGATACGGACGCGACAGACGTCGGCGCCCGCGCGGGTCGAGCTCGAGATTGATGGCAGTCGGGAATGGGCAAGCCCCATTGCATGCCCTGTTCCAAACCATGCTATAGATATATAAGGAACTATTTATCATATAGTAACGAGATTACGGCCCTTGGGAAAGCCATCGATGAAAATGACCGGTGGTTGCACGGAACCGCCTGCATTGCGGCAACGCCGCAACGATTGGGCGTTCGCAACCAAGGGATGTCCCAGGGACTGCTCGCGCGGCCGGACAATGCCTCTTTCAAGCGGCGATTGGCCGCTTCAGCGACCCACGACCAGCACCTCGAACGTCCCGGGCACACCCTGGCGCCGGGGCCGAGGGTTGTCCGCGGTCGGCGCCGGCGGCTCCTTGAACTTCCCGGTCGCAAGGAAGACGCGGCCCGTTCCCGCATCGAGCGCGATCGTGCGCGCGCCGAACTCCGTCGGCACGGTCTGCAGGACGCTGTAGGCGTCCGGCGAGTCCTCATGGAGCACGGTTAGCGTGCCGACCATGTTGGAGGTGAAGATGAGCCCCCTCGACGCGTCAAACGCGTCGCCGTCCGGGTCGGCGCCGATCTCCGGGTTCGCGACAACGGCCCCCGTGTCGCTGTCGACGACCGCCAGCATCCCGTTGCCGCCCGCCGAGAAGAGCCTGTGGTGGGCCGCGTCGATCGCAAGGCCGGTGCCCCCCTCGACCGGCGCGATGGGCCAGGACGCGACGGGCTTCAGCGTGCGCGTGTCGATCACCTGGATCATGCTCCTGTCCTCCGTGTTCACGAAGAGGCGTCCGCGCCCGTCAAAGGCAAGCCCCTCGAGCTTCCCGGCGATCGGGACGCTGGCCGAGATCTCGCCCGTGCCGGGATCTATGACGGTGATGCCGCCCGAGGCCCCGTTCGCGACGTAGACCATCCCCGTCAGCGGGTCGTATTCGATCGCGTCCGGCTTCATCCCGAGCCCCGGGATGACCTTCAGGACCCTGAGCGTGTCGACGTCGAACATGACGACCGTCCGGTCGCTGCCGGCCGTTATGAATCCGCGCCGCTGGCTTGGGACGATGGCGATCCCATGGATCCCCTTCATCGGGCCGACGGCGCCGAGCCTTGCGCCGGTGTCCGCGTCCAGGACCTCGACCTGGGTCCCGTGGGACACATAGAGGCGCCTCATGCCGGGGTCGACCCTCAGGTAATCGTAGCGGACATCGCCCGCTATTGGGTAGCGGGCGGTCACCTTGAATTCGGCGGCGCCGGATGTGAGGGCCGCGGCGAGAAGGAGCGGGACAAGGAGNNTGCTAATCGTCCGGGGCGATGCCAAAACCCAAGCAATCCCCGTTTTTCGACGTCCCTCGCATCCCCTACGAGGGACCCAAGTCCTCAAACCCTTTGGCCTTCAGGCACTACGACCCGTCGGAGATGGTCGACGGCATCTCGCTGAAGGAGCACATGAGGTTCTCGATCGCCTACTGGCATTCCTTCAGGGGCGTCGGCGGCGACCCGTTCGGCCCGGGCACCATCAGGCG
>PMSP01000005.1 GCA_003168315.1 Opitutaceae bacterium | reverse complement strand
AGTACTTGAGGGGGTCGGTCACCGACTCACCCACGTAGCAGAAGGCGGCGAAGTGCATCACGGCGTCTATCTTCTCGTTGATAAGAATATGGGCGATGGCGCTTTCATCCCCCAGATCCGCCACGTGAAGGGGAACCCCCTTGGCGATGGCGCCCCGGTGCCCGTACACCAGGCTGTCGACGACAACGGGCCGGTGGCCCTCCGCGGAAAGCTGCCGAACGCAATGACTTCCGATGTAGCCTGCTCCTCCGACCACAAGAACGTTCATGGAAAGGAACCTTTTATTGCGTTCGGACCGTTGTTGGCTAGCGATTTCCTCCTTGTGCAGCAAATGAACCTCCCGCGAATCGTCATCACCGGCGTCGGGCTCACGGCCCCGAACGGCAACTCCCTGCCGGAGTTCCGGCGCAACCTGCTGGACGGGGTCGCCGGGATCGGGTGGCTGGAGGTGCGCTACATGGGCCGCCTTCTGGCGGGCGTCTGCCACTACGACGCACTCAAGCACCAGAAAAAGAAGGAGGTTGGGGTCGGGACGCGGGCCGGCAGCATCAGCATCTGGTGCGCGCGGGAGGCGATCGCGGACAGCGGCCTCGCCTTCGAGGCATTCCCCAAGGACCGCATTGGCATCTACATCGGCTGCACCGAGCACGGCAACGTCGAGACCGAGAATGAGATATTCGCCATCTCCAAGTTCAACTACGACACGAAGTACTGGTCCCACTACCACAATCCCCGCACCGTCGCGAACAACCCGGCGGGCGAGGCTTCCCTGAACCTCGGCGTCACCGGGCCGGCCTACACGATCGGCGCAGCGTGCGCGGCCGGGAACCTCGGCCTCATCCACGCCTCGCAGATGCTGCGGCTCGGCGAGGTCGACCTGGCGGTCTGCGGCGGGGTGAGCGAGAGCATCCACACCTTCGGCATCTTCGCCGGGTTCAAGTCCCAGGGGGCCCTGGCGACGAATGACGTCCCGGCCAAGGCCTCGCGGCCGTTCGACAGGGCGCGCAACGGGATCGTGGTCTCCGAGGGCGGCTGCCTCTATACCCTTGAGCGCATGGACGACGCGCTCGCCCGCGGAGCCCGCATCTACGGGGAGATAGCGGGCTACGGCGTCAACAGCGACGCGAGCGACTACGTGCTCCCGAACCCGGTTCGGCAGGCGGAGTGCGTGAGGAAGTCGATCGCGAACGCTGGGCTCACCCCGGCGGGAATCCACATCGTGAACACGCATGCGACGGCCACGCCCCTTGGCGACATCCAGGAATGCGAGGCGATCCGGGCCGTCTTCGGCGAGGGATGCCC
The DNA here is from genome assembly GCA_003168315.1 of Opitutaceae bacterium. Taxonomy (GTDB): domain Bacteria; phylum Verrucomicrobiota; class Verrucomicrobiia; order Opitutales; family Opitutaceae; genus Palsa-1447. Next base: position 1,791 of record PMSP01000005.1, on the reverse strand, counting down.
GGACACCCACATCAACAACACCAAGAGCTTCATCGGCCACTGCATGGGCGCCGCGGGCGCCCTGGAGCTGGCGGGGAACCTTCCGTCGTTCGACGACCTGATGGTCCACGCGACCATAAACGTCGACGACCTCGACCCGGCGTGCGCGCTCCCGGGCCTCGTCCTGAACACGCCTGTCAAGGCGTCCAAGGTCGACACCATCCTCAACAACTCGTTCGGGATGCTGGGGATAAATTCCACGTTGATTGTGCGGCGATTCGTGGCATAAAGGGGGCGACCCACACATGACCAACGAAGAATGCAAAAAGGCGGTCCTGGACATCATAGCGGACATAGCTCCCGACGAGGACCTCACCAACGTGAAGCCCGACGTCCGCCTGCGCGACCAGCTCCAGCTCGATAGCATGGATTTCCTGGACATTGTCATGGAGCTGCGCAAGCGCCACGGGATCGAGGTTCCCGAGGCGGACTACATGCGCCTTGCCTCTCTCGACAGCTGCGCCGAATACCTGACGCCGAAGTTCAACGCGCTGGCGGCGAAGAGTTGAATTCGGGCTCGCATTACGACGTAGCCATCATCGGTGCCGGTCTCTCCGGCCTCGCGGCGGGGATAAGGCTGGCGCACTTCGGCAAGAGGGTCTGCATCTTCGAGCGCCACAACGCGGTGGGCGGGCTGAACGGCTTTTACAGCCTGGGCGGGCGAAAATACGACGTCGGGCTCCATGCCGTCACCAACTTCGTCCCCGCCGGCGTCAAGGGGACGCCGCTCGGCAAGATTCTGCGCCAGCTGCGGATCGACCGGGAGGCGTTCGGCCTCTGCCCCCAGAAGGGTTCGCGGGTCGCTTTCGGGCCGCGAGGGGAGACGGCGCTAAAGTTCTCCAACGACTTTGCCCTGCTGGAATCCGAGGTCGCCGCGCTTTTTCCCCGCCAGGCGGACGGCTTCCGGGCGATCGCCCGGTTCGTGCGCGAAAGCCCGCTCTCGGGCCGGGGGACGCCGGCTTCCGCGCGGGAGTTCATCCGCACCCTCGTCGGGGACCCGCTGCTTGAGGACATGCTGCTCTGCCCCCTCATGTTCTACGGGAGCGCCCGGGAGGAGGACATGGACCTGGACCAGTTCGCCATCATGTTCCGCGCGCTCTACCTGGAGGGGTTCGCCCGGCCGCTCGAGGGCGTGCGCACCAGGATGCGGGGCCTGCTTGAAAAATATCGCGAGGCCGGCGGCGAGCGGCGGATGAAGTGCGGCGTGAGGAGCATCATCGCCCGGGAGGGGCGGGTCGCGGCCCTGGTCCTCGGCGACGGGTTGCCGGCACATGTCCTGCCGGTAGCGGTCAACGAGATCACGCAGATCGGACTGGAGAGCGTGCTTGCCGCCTTCGCCTATGGCGTATCGGCGTTGCGGTTTCTGCTGCGGGCACGGCCGCGCCACGACGTCGCCGGCCTGATGCGAACCATCGCGCTGGCGGATCCGATCCTCGAGGGACTTGGATTCGGTGCCGGCCGGATTGCCGGCATCGAGAGCGACGATCCGGACCATCTGTTGGCCGCATTGCGGGCAATTCCGTTGATGCCGCCTGCGCCGCGTCCGGCAAGCTTCCGTCCGCTGGGAAAAAAGCGGGACGTCCTGCGCTTTGCGCTGAGCGAGCTTCACCGCGCGGCGCCCGCCCCCGTCGATATCGTCGCGCTGCCGCAAGGCGCGCCATTGGGCGCGGTGGAGATCGACGTCGGCGGCTGCACGCTGTGTCTGTCCTGCGTTTCGGCCTGCCCGACCGGCGCATTGCGCGACGACCCGGA
>PMSP01000042.1 GCA_003168315.1 Opitutaceae bacterium | reverse complement strand
GGAGAGGTAGCCGTCGTCGATCGGCGCGACGTCGCGGCCCTCGATCTCCTCCTCGTCGCCGCGCTCGCGGATCCATCGCCCGCGGATCGCCGGCAGCCCGAGGCCGGGGTCCGCGTGGAACGCGGGGTCGCCCCAGGGTCCCGAGGTGTCGTAGACGCGGACGGCCTCGTTCGGGACCTCGGTGCCGTTGGGCTGGCGGGTGGGGGATAGCGCGATCTCGCGCATGGGGACCGCGAGGTCGGGGCGCGAGCCCGGGATGTAGACGCGGCGCGAGGCCGGGAAAAGGCGGTGGCCGGTGGGGGGGACGTCGTTCGGTAGGGACATGGGAGGGGATGCTGTTCGGCCGCGTCCCGCTCCGCAGGTCGGGTCACAGATCCCTCCGCTTGCCGCGGACGGCCCTGTTTTCCCTACGGCGTTGTGAGACGCATCAGGTTCGAAGGATTTGGCAGCGGATGGTGCTGCCGTCTCAGCCCGGGACCCCGGGCTCTCCTAAACGAGGATGGGCAGAGGCTACACGCGCAGCCCCGCGTTTCAACTGGAATCGTCCCGCTCGGCGTGAAACCCCCGGCCCTGCGGAGCGTCATTATGTTGCAAGAGCGCCCCCCCCATCCTATGTCCAACCCCCAGATGTCCCACGAGCCCCCATGCTGTGGAGTGTCCACGAACATTGAGGATTACTTCCTCACCCGCAGGAAATTCCTGAACCGCGTGGGGATGGGCCTGGGCGCCCTCGGCCTGGCGGCGATGCTGGACCCCTCGGACCTGTTTTCCGACACGGCCGCCGGGGACATCGCGCTCGGGGCGAACCCCCTCACCCCGAGGGCCCCGCCGCTCCCGGCCACCGCCAAGGCCGTGATCCACATCTTCGCCCAGGGGGCCCCATCCCACATCGACACCTGGGACCCCAAGCCCGAGCTCGTGCGGATGGACGGGCGCACGATCGGGGACAGCGGCGTCGCCATGGGCTCGCCCTTCAAGTTCACGCCAATGGGCAAGTCCGGGATCCAGGTGAGCGAGCTCTTCCAGGGGGTCGGCCAGCACGTGGACGACATGGCCATCATCCGCTCGATGTACACGGACATCCCCGCGCACGAGGTCGCCACCGTGTTCATGAACACCGGCTCCCTGCGGATCACGAAGCCGAGCATGGGCTCGTGGGTCGTGTACGGGCTCGGCACCGAGAACCAGAACCTTCCCGGCTTCATCTCGCTCAGGAACGGGGGGCTCCCCTCGGGCGGCGCGGCGAACTACGGCTCCGCCTTCCTGCCCGGCGTCTTCCAGGGATCGAGCGTCAACACGCAGACGGCCACCGTGCAGCAGATGATCCAGAACATCCGCAACCCCTACGTCGGGAGCGGCGAGCAGCGCCGCCAGATGGACTTCGTGAAGCAGCTGGACGAGATGCGCTCGAAGGACCTCCAGCACGACCAGGTCCTCGAGACCCGCCTCGAGTCCTACGAGATCGCCTTCCGGATGCAGGCGGCCGCGACCGACGCCTTTGACCTGAACAAGGAGACCGAGGCGACGCGCGCGGCCTACGGCAACACGCCCCAGGGAAAGCAGATGCTCCTCGCCCGCCGCCTCGTCGAGCGGGGCGTCCGCTTCGTCCAGATCTGGCACGACGGCTGGGACCACCACCAGGACCTGCAGGAGCGCATCACGAAGAAGGCGCGGGAGGTCGACCAGCCGATCGCGGCCCTGCTGGCGGACCTGAAGCAGCGCGGCCTCCTCGACTCGACGATCGTCATCTGGGGCGGCGAGTTCGGGCGCAAGCCGACCCGTGACCGCAACGGCTACGAGAACCCCGGCAGGGACCACAACGCCCGGGCGTTCTCGGTCTGGCTCGCGGGCGGCGGCGTCAAGGGCGGCCTGGTCCACGGGGCCACCGACCAGTTCGGAGCGGAGGCCGTGACGGACAAAGTCCACGTGCACGACCTGCATGCCACGATCCTGCGGACGCTCGGCTTCGACCACACCAAGCTCACCTACAGGTTCAACGGCCGCGACTTCCGCCTGACGGACGTCGCCGGCAACGTCGTCCAGCCAATCCTCGCGTGATGAAGGCGGCGGGAATGGCAGCGGGGCTCGCGCTGGCGATCGTCGCCACGGCGCCCCCCCTTGCGGCGGCCATCACGGCCGCCGCCCCGGACCTGTCGAGCCAGGACCTCCAGTTCTTCGAGACGAGGATCCGGCCCGTCCTGGCCGACCGGTGCTACAAGTGCCACAGCCGCGAGGCCGACAAGATCAAGGGCGGCCTCATGCTCGACACCCGCGAGGGCATGCTGCACGGGGGCGACACCGGCCCCGCGATCGACCCGGGCAAGCCCGAGGACAGCCTCCTCCTGGACGCGATCGGCTACAAGGACGCCGACCTGCAGATGCCGCCCAAGGGCGAGAAGCTCTCCGACCAGCAGGTGGCGGACTTGACCGAGTGGATCCGCAGGGGGGCCCCGGACCCGAGGTCCCTGGTCGCGAAGGGCAGCTCGTCGGCGTACGGGGGCGTCGGCCGCGAGCACTGGTCCTTCCTGCCCGTGAAGAAGCAGTCGGTCCCGGTTGTCGCCGGCGCGGCCTGGTGCGCCACCCCCGTCGACAACTTCATCCTGGCGCGCCTGGAGGAGAGCGGGATGAAGCCGAACCCGCCGGCCGACAGGTACACCCTGATCCGCCGGGCGACCTTCGACCTGACCGGCCTGCCGCCCACCGAGGAGGAGGTGCAGCGCTACCTCGCGGACACCTCCCCCGGCGCCTGGGCCAAGGTCGTCGACCGGCTGCTGGCCTCCCCTCACTACGGCGAGCGCTGGGGCCGGTACTGGCTCGACGTCGCCCGCTACGCGGACACGAAGGGCGACACGCCCCAGCGGGAGGACCCGAGGTACCCGTTCGCGTGGACCTACCGGGACTACGTCATCGGGGCCTTCAACAGCGACAAGCCGTACAACGAGTTCATCGTGGAGCAGCTGGCCGCCGACCGCGTGCTGGCGCAGGAGATCCGCAGGAACCGCTCGGGCGAGGGGCCGGCGCCGGACCAGTCGGTCCTGGCGGCGATGGGGTTCCTGACGCTCGGCAACCGCTTCGAGAACAGCGCGAACGACATCATCAACGACAGGATCGACGTGACGACCAAGGCCTTCCTCGGGCTCACGGTCTCCTGCGCGCGCTGCCACGACCACAAGTTCGACCCGATCCCGACCGCGGACTACTATTCCCTCTACGACGTCTTCGCCAACTGCGCCGAGCCGAAGGAGGAGCCGTGGCTGCATCCCGTGCCGAAGACCCCCGAATTGGTCGACTACCTGACGAAGCTCGAGGCCGCCGACGCGGCCAAGCTGGCCGTCGACAGGCAGCTGGTCGAGCTGCGCCGCTCGGGCCTTCCCGAGGGGGAGCGCCAGCAGCGCCGCCGCGAGCTCCAGAAGGAGCTCTTCCAGGCGAACAAGCAGGTGATCGACGTCGAGTACCTCCCGGCCGCGCCGCCCAAGGCCGACGCCCTCCTGGACGTGGCGGCGCCCCACGACTACCCGATCCTCGTCAGGGGCGAGGCCCAGAACAAGGGAGCGGTCGTGACGCGCCATTTCCTCTCCATCCTGTCGCCCGACCCCAGGCACCCGACCCCGTTCCGCTACGGGAGCGGGCGGCTTGAGCTGGCGCAGGCGATCGCCAGCCCCACGAACCCGATGACCGCGCGCGTCCTCGTGAACCGGGTCTGGCAGCAGCACTTCGGGACCGGCTTTGTCTCGACTCCCGACGACTTCGGGAACCAGTCGGCCCCCCCGACGGACCCCGAGCTCCTGGACTACCTGGCCCTGCGATTCGTCGGCGACGGCTGGTCCATAAAGAGGCTCCAGAGGCTCATCATGCTGAGCAGCGTCTACCAGGAATCGAGCTCGTCCGTCCCGGGGTACGCCGAGACGGACCCCGACAACAAGCTGCAGTGGCGCTACAACGTCCGGCAGCTCGACTTCGAGCAGATGCACGACTCCATCCTGGCGATCGCCGGGACGATCGACTTCACGATGGGCGGGCGCCCCGTGCCGATCGGGAGCGAGGGCTTCGCCTCGAGGCGCGCGGTCTACGCCTTCATCGACCGCAGGAACCCCGCGGAGATACTGACCCAGTTCAACTTCCCGAACCCGAGCGTTCCCACCGGAAAGCGCTTCCTGACGCAGGTGCCCCAGCAGCAGCTCTTCCTCATGAACAGCCCGCTGGTGATCGAGACGGCGCGCAAGCTGGTCCACACGCCGGAGTTCCTGGCGATGACCACGGACGAGATGCGGGTCGCGGCCCTCTACATCGACGTCTTCCAGCGGCCCCCGACGCCCGAGGAGACGAAGCTCTGCCTGCGCTACATCGAGGCGAACCCCGGCGGGACCTCGACGGAGGCGGCCCAGACTGAGCAGTCCGAGAAGGCCTCGCGCTACGCGGAGATCCAGGCGAGGCAGGCCGAGAACCTCTCCCAGAACTTGAGGAGGAAGAACGCGCCCCAGGTCGAGCCGGGCGCCCTGGCCTTCAAGAGCCGGGCCCCGCTGGACGCGTGGACCAAGCTCGCCCACGGGCTATTTCAGACAAACGAGGCGATGTTCTTGAACTAAATGCGTTTCATGGCGTCTCATCACACCAGATGAAGAAGATCCTCCAGCGGCTGCCCCTCCTCTCGGCGGCCCTCGCGCTCGCGGCGGGGGGCCTGGCCGGCTGCGCCACGCAGACCTCCTCTGCACCGGCGCCCCATTCCAGCCGGATCGTCCTCAAGCCCACCGACGAGGCCTTCCGCGGCGCGATGCTGGGCCTCTCCGCCGCCGAGCAGGCCACGATCCGCAAGGGGCTTGGATTCACGGTCGACACGCTCCTCCATGCGCCGGTCGCGGTCGACAAGATGCAGTGGAGCCGCGTCCGCCCGGACACGCCGCTCGAGGTCAACATCTCGGACTTCGTCCGCTACTTCGACCTCCAGCCGGCCGCGAAGGGCCCGGGCAGGGTGAACATCGCCGCCGCGAGGGTCTTCGCCGGCGTCAACTACAGCCAGTCCACGTTCGGCCCCGTCTTCAGCATCCAGATGGAGGTCGAGTCGAGCAACGCGACCGTCGTCAACATCAGCGGGTTCGGCGGCGGCCCGCTCCTTGACAGGCCTGGGGACGAGACGCCGCTCGCCTCCCCGCGGATCGAGCAGAGCGCCGAGATCGCCTTCATGAAGGCGTTCCTGAAGGCGCTCCTCAAGGTGAACGAGCAGGTCCTCCAAAGTTAGGCCCGGGCCGGCTTCCCGGCCCCGCGCCGGCGGGGCGCGCGGGCCAGGGGGCCAAATTTCGCTTGTCACGCGGTGCCCGCGCGGGACTCTCAGGCTGCATGGCATCCGGCTACACCGAAGCCAGCATCAAAACCCTTTCCTCGACCGAGCACATCCGGCTGCGCCCGGGCATGTACATCGGCCGCCTGGGCAACGGCGCCCACGCCGAGGACGGGATCTACGTGCTGCTTAAGGAGACGATCGACAACTCCGTCGACGAGTACACCATGGGCCACGGCAAGAAGATCGAGATCGAGCTCGAGGACAGGCGCGCGCGGGTGCGCGACTTCGGCCGCGGGATCCCGCTCGGGAAGCTCCTGGAATGCGTCTCGGTCATCAACACGGGGGCCAAGTACGACAGCGAGACCTTCAAGAAGGCGGTGGGCCTTAACGGCGTCGGCCAGAAGGCGGTCAACGCGCTGTCGATCGAGTACCGGGCCCAGGCCGTCCGCGAGGGCGAGGTGAAGGTGGTCGAGTTCGCCAAGGGCAAGCTGAAGAAGGACCACCGCGTCGCGAAGACCGACGAGCGCAACGGCACAGGGATCGAGTTCGCGCCGGACGCCGAGCTCTTCGGCGCCAACCTGAAGTTCAGGCCGGAGTTCGTGGAGGACATGCTCTGGAACTACGCGTTCCTGAACAGGGGCCTCACGCTCACCCTGAACGGCAAGCCCTTCAAGTCGGAGAACGGCCTCAGGGACCTGCTGCAGAAGAACCTGACCGGCGAGCCGCTCTATCCGATCATCCACCTGGAGGGCGAGGACATCGAGGTCGCGATGACCCACGGCTCGCACTACGGCGAGGAGTACTTCTCCTTCGTGAACGGGCAGCACACGACGATGGGCGGGACGCACCTGCAGGCCTTCCGCGAGGCGATCGTCGATACCCTGCGCAACTTCTACAAGAGGGACCTGGACGCGGCCGACGTCCGCCAGTCGGTCGTGGCCGCGATCTCGGTCCGGGTCATGGAGCCGATCTTCGAGTCGCAGACGAAGACCAAGCTCGGCTCGAGCGTCATCGGCCCGGACGGGCCGACCATCAAGGAGTTCATCGGGAAGTTCGTGCAGCAGACGCTCGACGTCTACCTCCACAAGAACCCCGAGACGGCCGACGCCCTCATCAAGCGCATCCAGGAGAGCGAGCACGAGCGCAAGGAGCTGGCCGGCATCCGCAACCTCGCCCGCGAGCGCGCGAAGAAGGCGTCGCTCCACAACCGGAAGCTGCGCGACTGCCGGCTCCACCTGGGCGACAAGGACGAGAGGTCGGAGGACAGCGCCATCTTCGTCGTCGAGGGCGACTCGGCGGCGGGCTCCCTCACCGCGTGCCGCGACGTGCAGACCCAGGCCGTGTTCGCGCTCAAGGGGAAGCCCCTCAACACCTACGGTCTCTCGAAGAAGGTGATCTACGAGAACGAGGAGTTCCACCTCCTCCAGTCGGCGCTCAACATCGAGGACGGCCTGGACGGGCTCCGCTACGGGAAGGTGGTCATCGCCACTGACGCCGACGTCGACGGGATGCACATCCGCCTCCTCCTGATCTCGTTCTTCCTCCAGTTCTTCCCCGAGCTGATCGCCCACGGGCACCTCTACATACTGGAGACCCCGCTCTTCCGCGTCCGCAACAAGAAGGAGACCCACTACTGCTACTCCGAGGCGGAGAAGCAGGCCAGGGTCGAGAAGCTCGGGGCGACCGCCGAGATCACGCGCTTCAAGGGCCTGGGCGAGATATCGGCGGGCGAGTTCAAGGCCTTCATCGGGGAGGACATCCGCCTCGAGCCCCTTTCCCTCAACCACGTCCGCGACAGCGACCACCTCCTCTCTTTCTTCATGGGGAAGAACACGCCCGAGCGCCAGGACTTCATCATCGAGAACCTGAGGGTCGAGAAGGACGCCGTCCCGGCCTGAGGGCCGTCAACCGAGCATGGCCAAGGAAACGAAGGTACCCGGATCCGGGAAGGGCCCCGAGGCGCCCCTCGAGCGCAACTACAGGGACTGGTTCCTCGACTACGCGAGCTACGTCATCCTGGACCGGGCGGTCCCGCACATCGACGACGGGCTCAAGCCCGTGCTCAGGCGCGTCCTCCACACGCTCTGGGAGATGGACGACGGGCGCTTCCACAAGGTGGCGAACGTGGTCGGGGCCACGATGCGCTTCCACCCCCACGGGGACGCCTCGATCGGCGCGGCCCTGGTCGGGATGGGCCAGCGCGGCTGGCTGATCGAGCCCCAGGGGAACTTCGGGAACGTGCTGACGGGGGACGAGGCGGCGGCGCCGCGCTACATCGAGGCGCGCCTGACGCCCTTCGCGCGCGAGGTCCTCTTCAACCCGAAGACGACCCCGTGGCAGCTCTCCTACGACGGCCGGGCAAAGGAGCCGGTGACGCTCCCGGCGAAGTTCCCGATCGTGCTCCTCGAGGGCGCCGAGGGGATAGCGGTCGGGCTCTCGACGAAGATACTTCCCCACAACTTCAACGACCTCTGCCGGGCGGCGATCAACCATCTCCAGGGGAAGACCTTCCGCATATTCCCGGACTTCCCGACGGGCGGCCTGGCCGACTTCTCCGAGTACAACGACGGGGAGCGGGGCGGCAAGGTGAAGATCCGGGCGCGGATCGAGCAGAGGAGCAAGGTCCTCCTGGCGATCACCGAGCTGCCGTACGCGACGACGACCGAGTCGGTCATCGAGTCGATCCTGGCCGCCAACGCGAAGGGGAAGATCAAGATCAAGAGGGTGGACGACAACACGGCCGACCAGGTCGAGATCCTGGTCCACCTGCCGCAGGGCTCCGAGCCCGAGAAGGTGGTCCAGCAGCTGTGCGTCTTCACCGCCTGCCAGGTCGCGATCTCGCCATCGGCGTGCGTGATCGACGCCGACAAGCCCGTCTTCCTCGGCGTCCGCGAGATCCTCAAGCGCAGCGTCGACAAGACGGTCGAACTCCTGAAGAGGGAGCTGCAGATCCGCCAGGGCGAGCTCGATCAGCAGTGGCACTGGGACTCCCTCGAGCGCATCTTCATCGAGGAGCGGATCTACCGCCGGATCGAGAAGTCGAAGACCTGGGAGAGCGTGCTTGGCGAGATCCGGGAGGGGCTCAAGCCGTTCGTGAAGTCGCTGCGGCGCGAGATCGTGGACGACGACATCGCGCGCCTGACCGAGATACGGATCAAGCGCATCTCGGCGTACAACCGCTTCGAGGCCGACGAGAAGCTCACGAAGATCGAGGAGGAGATGAAGGGCGTGAGGCACGACCTGAAGAACCTGACGGCCCACGCGGTCAAGTGGTTCGAGATGCTCCAGGAGAAGTACGGCAAGGGCGTCAAGCGGCGCACCGAGTACGACGAGATCGAGCAGATCAGCGCCGCCGAGGTGGTCTCCGCGAACCAGAGGCTCTACGTGAACCGCGAGGAGGGGTTCATCGGGCTCAACTGGCGCCAGCACGAGTTCGTTCAGGAATGCACCATCCTGGACAGCGTCCTCTGCATCATGGCCGACGGCTCCCTCAAGGTGTCGAAGGTCGCCGACAAGGTCTTCATGGGCCTCGGGATCATCCACTGCACGGTCTTCCCCAAGGACGGCGACACCTCCTTCTATACGATGATCTACCAGGACGGGGCGAGCGGGAAGGCCTTCGCCAAGCGCTTCCAGATCGGAGGGCTTTCCCGGGACAAGCTCTACCCGCTCACGAAGTCCGACGGCTCGAGGGTCGCCTACTTCGACGTGAGCCCGACCGAGAGGGCCATGCCGGGGAAGGTGCACGTGTCGCTCGACGGGCGCGGCGGGGCGCGAGTCCGCGAGTTCGACTTCGACCTGTCGGCCGTCGGGATCAGCGGCCGCGCCGCGAAGGGGATCACCGTCACGAAGTGGACGATCAAGGACGTGAGGCGCCTGGACCCGGCTTAGCCCGGCCGCCGGCCGGTCCGCTCAATGCGGATGTTCTTCCAGCAGGGCCGCCTCGACGCCCGGGCGGCGCCTAAGGTAGTACACCATCATCCCCCCCTGGTACACGAGCGTCAGCGCGGCAACGAGGACGTAGAACTTCCTCATGGACTCGACCAGGAACTGGCTGACGGTGAGCCCCATTTCCTGGGCGGCCTGCTGGAGCGGCTCCGCGGCCTCGCCAGTCACGTAGGGCATCATCCAGTCGATGTCGGGCTTCACGATCCGGAAGCCGGCGTAGGCGAGTATGACCGCCAGGAGGTAGAGCTGGCTCGAGACAAGCCAGGTCATTCCGCGCGGGCTGCCGACCCTCAGGAGGCTGACGCCGTGGAGCTCGATGGCCCCGGCGGCGGCGATCAGCAGGCCGATGGTGGCGCCCGCCACGTCCCTGAAATAGGCGGAGAGGAGCGCGAATCCCCCCGCGATCACGAGCACGCACATCCCATCGAATCGGGCGACTCGGACGACGCGCCGCATTATTTCCATGGGGAGGATGGGGGGCTTCATGGGGAGGGCAGGGGTTGTCATTCCCCGTATTGCCGGGGAATCACAAGCTTCTTCGCTTCAGGGTTGCGACCGGCCAATTTTTGGGAATACCCTGGGGTAGGAAACCCCCCATTACCCTATGGATACCCCAGTCGCCGCGCTCCTGGAGCGCAAAGGTTCTGCCGTGCACGCCGTGGCTTCGACAATCACCATTGCCGAGGCCGTGGCCGAAATGAACAACAAGCGGATCGGCTGCATCGTGATCGTTGACGAGGGACAGATCGCCGGGATCTTCACCGAGCGCGACGTCCTTCGTCGCGTCGTCGGCGCCGATCTCGACCCGAAGACCGTGCTCGTGGCCGACGTGATGACGAGGAGCGTCCACACGATCTCCCTGCAGACGACGGTCGACCAGACGATGGAGATCTTCGCCGAGAAGCGCTGCCGCCACATCCCTGTCATGGACGGCGGCGAATTGCGGGGCCTGATCTCGATCGGCGACATCTCGCGCTGGGTCGCCGACGCCAGCATGGCGGAGGCCGACCACCTGAAAAACTACATAGCGGGCGGCTTTCCCGCCTGAGCGGGGAGGCGCGCCGGCCCGGCCCCTCGGGGCCGGCCGGGCCTTCCCTGCCGTTCGGTTTGACGCGGCCGCCCCGGGGGGCACCTTGTACGAATCCCCCTGTCCATCGATGAAGATAATCATGACCTCCGCCCTCGCGCTTGCCCTCGCCGGCGTTTCCGCCCGCGCCTCCCTCGTCACCCGTGACGTCGACTACGAGCAGGGAGGCGTCAAGCTGCGCGGCTACCTCGCCTACGACGACGCCAAGGTGAAGGACGGGAAGCTGCCGGGAGTCCTGATCGTCCACGAATGGTGGGGCCTGAACGACTACGTCAAGGGGCGCGCGGTGCAGCTCGCGAACCTGGGCTACGTCGCCTTCGCCCTCGACATGTACGGCAAGGGCGTCCTCGCGGCGAACCCGCAGGAGGCGGGCGAGCTCGCGGGCCAGTTCAAGGGGAAGCCCCTCATGGCCGAGCGCGCCCAGGCGGGCCTGGACCAGCTTCTCGCGACGAACCTCGTCGACCCTGCGCGCGTCGCCGCCATCGGCTACTGCTTCGGCGGCTCGACCGTCATCGCCCTGGCCTACTCGGGCGCCCCGCTCGCGGGCATCGTCAGCTTCCACGGCGGACTGATCCCGGCCTCGGAGGACGCGGCGGCGAGGAACAAGGCCAAGTTCCTCATCTGTCACGGCGCCCTCGACCCCTCGATGAAGCCGGAGCAGATCGAGGCGTTCCAGAAGTCGCTCAACGACGGGAAAATCGACTACCAGTTCGACGTCTTCGCGGGCGCCTACCACGCGTTCACGAACCCGGCCTCGGACGCAACGGCCGAGAAATTCCCGGCGATGAAGGGATTCGTCGCCTACAGCCCCTCGGCCGACCGGCGCTCCTGGGAGGCGATGAACGCGTTCTTCGCCGAGATCTTCGCCCCGTCGAAGGGCTGACCCGTCGCGGGCCGTTCAGCCTGCCGTCGCCGCCTCATGGTGCTACGATTGGGGCGCCGTCATAGGCCCGTCGGTAGCCGATGGTGCCCGATCTGGGTCAGGTAGCGCCCCCGCGCGCTGCGGACCCGGATGCGCGCCCCGAACGCCCCGCTCATCCGCCGCGTCGTCACGACGCCCGGCTTGGGACCTGCCGCAAAGACCCGGCCGTCCCGCAGGAGGAGGGCATGCGTGAAGGCCGGCATGATCTCCTCGGCATGGTGGGTGACGAGGACAAGGGCGGGGCCGGCGCGGCGCCCCGCTAGGCTCTCCAGGAACCACAGGAATTCCTCCCGGGCCACCGGGTCCAGGCCCGCGCACGGCTCGTCGAGGATGAGGACCCTCGGATGCGCCATCAGGGAGCGCGCGATCAGGATCCTCTGGCGCTCGCCCTGCGACAGGTGCGTCCACTCGCGCCGGGCCAGGGCCGTCCCCCCGACGAACCGCAGCAGCCGGCGGGCCTCGGCGGCCTCGGCGCGGGTCGGCCTCGCCCACAGGTCGAGCTGGGCGTACCTCCCGCTGACGACCGTGTCCAGCGCCTCCTCCGCCGGCGGGATCGAGGCCTGGAGGGCGCTTGTGACGATCCCTATCTCCGTGCGCAGGTCCCTCCAGTCGGCCTCGCCGTATGTCCTCCCGAGAAGCGAGATCTCGCCCGCGGTGGGCGACAGGTAGCCCGTGACCGCCTTCAGGAGTGACGTCTTGCCGCTCCCGTTGGCCCCGAGGATGACCCAGTGCTCCCCGCGCCGGACCCGCCAGTCGACGCCGCGGAGGATTTCAGTCCGGCCGCGGACGACCCGCAGGCCCGAGACTCTGAGGATGTCCTCCATGGGGGCAGGCTGGGGTAACGCCTCCGGGAATTCAACCGGGTCTTGTGCGCGGCGGGTTCTTTTCCAAGGATTGGGACCTTTCCCGCCGAAATGACGATCGTCGACACCCACACGCACCTCGATTCAGTGGCCAGGGCCGGCGGCCTGCCGGACCTCATCCGGCGCGCGCGGGAGGCGGACGTCGGATGGATGATCGCCGTCGGAACCGCCCCCGACGACTGGGACCTCTACGGGGAGATCGCCAGGGACAACCCGGGCTGCATCAGGCACACGATCGGCGTCCACCCCTGCTCGGTCGAGGAGGGATGGGAGGCCGCGGTCGCCGGCATCGAGGCCCGCTGGCAGGATGGCGGCGTCAGGCCCGTCGCGATCGGGGAGTGCGGCCTCGACCGCTTCCACCTGCCGAAGGAGCCCGGCGCGGCCGCGCGGGTCCTCGACCTGCAGAGGGCCGCCTTCCGGGCGCAGCTCTCGATCGCGCGCCGTCTCGGCTGCGCGGTCGTGATCCATTCGCGGGGCGCCTTCCATGAATGCGTCGAGACAATCGACGGGAGCGGCGTCGACTGGAACCGCGTCGTCTTCCACTGCTTCTCCGAGGGCGAGGCCGAGATGCTCGAGCTCGCGAAGCGCGGCGGCCGCGGCTCGTTCACGGGGATACTGACCTACAAGAACGCCGACGCGGTGCGGGCGGCCGCGATGGCGCAGGGCCTCCCGCGCCTGATGATAGAGACGGACGCCCCCTTCCTCGCCCCGACGCCCCACCGGGGAAAGCCGAACGAGCCGGCCTACCTGCGCCACACGGCGCAGTTCGCGGCCGACATGTTCGGCGTGGGCCTCGAGGAGCTTGCGGCCGTCACGACCAGCACGGCCCGGACGTTCTACGGGTTCTGACGGCGCCCGCTCAGGCCTCGTCAAACTTGCGGGCGAACAGCTGCTCCAGCTCGGCGAGCATCTGCTGGGCGTCATCGCCCGTCGCGAGAAACTTCACCTTGGAGCCCTTGCCGGCCGCGAGCATCATGAGTCCCATGATGCTCTTGCCGTTCACCTGCTCCTCGTCCTTCTCGACGAACACCTCGGATTTGAACTTGTTCGTGATCCGCACGATCATCGCCGCGGGGCGCGCATGAATCCCCAGCTTGTTCTGGACAACAAGCTCCTTGACCACGGCTTGGCCCGCGGGCGTCGTATCAGTTGGATTCATGGGTGTTTGATCTGGAGAAATGGGGCTGGAGAACCGCTTACCCTCCCCAGCTAGGCCCGGCTTGCAACTCAAAAACCTGATGGCACCATCCCTGCGGATGCCACGAACAGCAATAATCGTACCGTGCCGTCTTGAGTCTAAGAGATTCCCCAGAAAGCTGTTGCACAATATAAAGGGCAAGCCGCTTCTCCTCTGGGTGGCCGAGAGGATCCGGGCGGCGGCACCGGATCTTGACCTCATTTTTGCGGTCGACGATCCCCTCCTTGAGGCCTGCCTGGCCCCCGGGGGGTACCGGACGGTCATGACCCGGCCGGACCACGCGAGCGGCACCGACCGGATAGCCGAGGCCAACCGGGCCGTCCGAGCGGAGAGGGTCATCAATGTCCAGGCCGACGAGCCCATGGTGTCGGCGGGCCAGATCGGGCTCCTGTCGGAGCTCATCTCGGGCGAACCCGACATGGCGACCCTGGCGACGCGGTTCTCGAGCGCCGAGGACTTTCGCAACCCGAACCAGGTCAAGGTCGTCTGCGATGCCCGGGGCCGGGCGATGTATTTCTCCAGGGCGCCCATCCCGTACACCCGCGACCTTGGGGGGGAGCCCGACGACGGCTGGGTGTCGGCAAACCCCTGCTACAGGCACCTGGGCCTTTACGCGTACAAGGCCGGGCTCCTCCAGGAATTCGCGCGCCTGCCGGTTGGCAAGCTGGAGGCGATCGAGCGCCTGGAGCAGCTCCGCGTCATCGAGGCCGGCCGCTCGATCGCGGTCGGGATGACGACCGACCCGTCGATCGGCGTCGACACTCCCGCGGACGCCCTGAAGTTCGAGGAATACCTCGGCCGGGAGCCGCGCTGACGCGGGCCCCCCGCCGCGCCCAAGGCAGAGGTGACCCCTTCCCCAGACCAGCCCGCCCGGGGCCGCCGCGATCTTTTCGCATGGGGCGCGGCCGCCCTCCTGTGCATCGGGCTCTATTTCCTGGTGGCCTCCGAGAATCGCGAGCTGTACCGCGCGCGGCCAGTCACCTACAACCACTACGATCTCCTGGCCGGCGCCTTCCTCTCGGGCCGACTGGACATCACCCTTCCCCCCGACCCAGAAAAGGACGTTCCGGGCCACGACCCGATGAAGTACACGCCCCGAGTGCACGACGTCAGCCTGTACCACGGCAAATACTACCTCTATTTCGGGGCCGGCCCGGCGGTCGTCCTGTTCGCCCCCTGGAAGCTCCTGACCGGTACGGATCTGCCGCAGTACTGGGCGGGCGCCCTGTTCGCATCGCTCGGCTACCTCTTTACCCTGGCGCTCCTTCGCTCGATCAGGCGCGATTACCTCCCATGGATCCCGCGCGGCCTCCTGTTTGTTTCCGCGCTGGTCCTCGGGATCGCCAACTGGTGGCCGATGCTGCTGAGCCGGGTCGGCGTATGGGAGATCTGCGTCTCCAGCGCCTACTGCTTTTCATGCCTCGCTCTCCTCTGCCTCTACAACGCGATGCGGGACGGCCTGCGCTGCGGCTGGCTGGCGGCGGCGTCCCTCAGCATGGGGCTGGCGGTCACCTCGCGGCCCAACTATCTCTTCGGGGCCGCGATTCTGATGGTGCCGCTCGTGTACGCATGGCGGATGGAGCGATCGGGCTCCCCCGGGATGGGGGTGTGGGCGCGTCGGCTATGCGCGACGGTGATCCCGATCGGCTGCGTGGGGATTCTCCTCGGCCTCTACGACTACGAAAGGTTCGGCAACCCGCTCGAGCTGGGTACGAGCTACATGATCCTCTACAGGGCGAGCCCCGCGAATCCCTTCAGCCTGAGGTACGCGCCGTACAACTTCTTCACGTATTTCCTGGCGCCCGCGCACGTCTCGCCGTGGTTCCCGTTCTTCAACCCGTCGCCCCTGCCGGAACTCCCGAGAAACTACACCACTGATCCGGAGGACATGTACGGCGTCGTCGCCAACATGCCGATCCTCCTGGCCGCTGCGTTCAGCCCATTCCTTCCCGGGATATGGTCCAAGGGGTCGAGGATCGGCGCCGTTGCGGCGGCGGCGGTGCTCCTCCTGCTGACCGTGGGGGGATCGCTGATAATCTATGCCGGCGCCAACAACCGCTACATCCCCGACATGATAGGCGCGCTGCCGCTCTTCGCGATCCTGGGACTGTGGGCGGTCGAGGCGCGGGTCCGCGGCGGCGGGATGAGAAGGCGCGCCGTGAGGACGGCCTGGGGCGCCCTTGCGGCTGCCTCCGCGGTGTTCGCGTTCTGCGCGGGCATCCAGAGGGACGAGATCTTCAGGCGCGTCCATCCGCGGGCCTACAGGGCGCTCGCCCACGCGCTCGACTATCCGGCCGAATGGTGGGACCGGATCAGCGGCGTGGCCTACGGACCGGTCGCCCTCGACGTCCGGTTTCCCGCCGGCAAGACCGGGCAGAACGAGCCGCTGGTCGTCACGGGCTGGGGCCCGCTCAGCAACGTCGTGTTCACGCACTACACCGACGCGCACCACCTGCAGTTCGGGATCGCCGGGATGAACGGGATCTCGCTCAGCAGGCCGTTCGAGATCGACTACGCGGGGACCCATGCCGTCACGGTCTCGATGGGCTCCCTCTACCCGCCGCCCGAGAGCCCGTTCTTTGACACCCTCACGCAGGCCGATGCCGGCGCGCTGTCAGGGACGCTGCTGGTGGTCGTCGACGGGACGACGCGGCTGCGGCTTGGCACGTCCTTCTTTGACGCCGCGGCGCGCAAGCCGGAGCTCGGCCGCGGGCCGCTTTCGATCCTCGACAAGCGGTGGTTCTTCACCGGGAACCTCGCGCAGAGGTAGCCGGGAGCCTCAGATCCTGCCGGCCTTGCGGGACTCGACCATCCGGTAGAAGTCGACGAAGAGGGGATCGGCATCGCTCGGCCCGGGGGCGGCCTCGGGATGGTACTGGACGCAGAAGACGGGGAGCTCGCTGTGCCGCAGGCCCTCGACCGTGTTGTCGTTCAGGTTGTACTCGGTGACGACGGCGCCCCGGTCCTTGATGCTCGCTGGATCCGTGGCGAAGCCGTGGTTCTGCGCCGTGATCGACACCTTGCCAGTCTCGATGTTTTTCACCGGCTGGTTGCCTCCGCGGTGGCCGAACTTGAGCTTGAAGGTCGTGCCCCCTAGGGCGTGGGTGATCATCTGGTGGCCGAGGCAGATCCCGAACATCGGGTAGCGGGGAAGGAGGTCCGTGACGGTCTTGTAGATGTAGGGAAGCGCCGCGGGGTCGCCGGGCCCGTTCGAGAGAAAGACACAGTCGGGCTTCTGCTCGTCCACCTGGGCGGCCGCGGCGCCCGCCGGGAAGACATGGACCTCGAAGCCGTGGCGCACGAGCTTCCGGTAGATGGTGCGCTTCGCGCCGTAGTCGAAGGCGGCCACCCGGAACTTCCGGGAGGGCGTCGACGGGGCGCCGAATGTCGTCCCGACCGGCACGTAGGCTGCATTGTGGTTCGCCGCGTCGTCCGCCCGCCAGATATAGCTTTCCCTGCAGGTGACGTCCTTCACGTAGTCGGAGCCGGCCATGTCCGTCCACGCCCGGGCCCGGGCGACTGCGTCGTCGTCGGAGATGGCGAGTGTGCTCAGGCAGCACTTCATCGCGCCCTCGACCCGCAGCTTCTTCGTGATCGAGCGGGTGTCCACTTCGCTGATCCCGGGGATCCCGTTCTGCGCGAGGTAATCCCCGAGCGAAATGCGGGAGCGCCAGTTGCTGACGACGGGGGAGAGCTCGCGCACCACGAATCCGCTGGCCTTGGGGATGGCGGCCTCGGCGTCCTCGTCGTTGATCCCGTAGTTGCCGATCTGCGCGGCCGTCATGGTCACGATCTGCCCGAAATACGACGGGTCGGTCAGGATCTCCTGGTACCCGGTCATGGACGTGTTGAACACGCATTCCCCGGCGATCGTCGCGTCCGCCCCGAAAGCGATGCCCCGGAACACGCTTCCATCCTCCAGGGCGAGCACTGCGGGCTTCGTAATGGGCATCGGGGCTGGAACAAAATCCCCCGGCGGGCCGCTGCCAATCAAAAAGCCCCTCCCGGCCCCGAAACCTGTCGTTTGACAACGATCGTTAGGTGCCTAACGGTGATTTCCCAACTTCCGATGCCCTACACAGAAGACCGCTCTTCATGGTTCGAAGGACAGGGCCTTTGGCAGCATATCCCCGCGTCGGACTGGTCCGACTGGACCTGGCAGCTGAAGAACCGGATAACATCCAGGGACCAGCTGGAGAGGTACATGGCTCTCACCGAGGCGGAGAAGGCCGGCTGCGAGTTCGCGAACAAGAAGCTGGCCCTCGCGATCACGCCCTACTTCTTCAATCTGGTCGACCGCAACGACCCCAATTGCCCGATCCGCAAGCAGGTGATCCCCCGGGCCGATGAGATGGTCGTGAGCTCAGACGAGATGCTCGATTCGCTCGGCGAGGACGCCCACTCGCCTGTCCCCGGCCTCGTCCACCGGTACCCCGATAGGGTCCTCTTCCTCGTGACCGACCGGTGCGCGGCCTACTGCCGCTACTGCACCCGCAGCCGCCTCGTCTCGAACGCCCAGGACTACAATTTCCACCCCGAGTACGAGCAGGGCCTACGCTACATCGAGGCGCACCCCGAGGTGAGGGACGTCCTCCTCTCGGGCGG
>PMSP01000226.1 GCA_003168315.1 Opitutaceae bacterium | reverse complement strand
TGCCCTGGCGGACACCCCCACGTTCTTCGGCGAGAAGTCGGCGATCGCGGACGTCAGCAACGCCCAGGTCTTCGTCCAGAAGGTTGACGGCGCGTTCCAGTTCTTCGCCGATGCCGGAGCGTACTCGTTCCCGACGGTCGGGGTCCCGTACACGACGGCGAGCAACACGATGAGCGCCACCTTCGGAGCCCTTCCGATCGGCTTCATCAAGTATGCGCCCAACGCCGCGTTCTCGATCGAGGCGGGAAAACTCCCGACGCTCATCGGCGCCGAGTACGCGTTCACCTATGAGAACATGAACATCTCGCGCGGCCTCCTCTGGAACCAGGAGCCGCTCATCAGCCGCGGCGTCCAGGCAAACTACACCGCGGGTCCCGTCGCCTTCAACCTATCCTGGAACGACGGCTTCTACTCCGATCGCTTCAACTGGGTCTCCGGCGCGGCGACATGGACGATCAACAGCGCCAACACGCTGGAGTTCATCGGCGGCGGAAACCTCGGCTCAACGGACTACGGCACCTCGGCCACGCCCGAGGTCCTGAACAACGACACGGAGATCTTCAACGTGATCTACGGGTACACGGCAGGCGCCTGGACCGCGCAGGCCTATTTCCAGTATGCCGACACGGGCAATGCCGCCAAGATCGGTGTCAAGGACACGTCCACGACGGGAGGCGGCGTCCTGGTCAACTACGCCATCCCGAACACGAGCTGGAACCTGTCGGCCCGCGCCGAGGACATCTCGTCATCGGGCAGCCCGACCGACGGGTCGGCGAACCTCCTCTACGGCGCGGGAAGCAAGGCTTATTCCTTCACCTTCACGCCGTCCTACCAGGTGGGCGTGTTCTTCGCCCGCGGCGAGATCTCGTTCGTCGGGGCTTCGTCCACGACCAGCGGGGCAGCCTTCGGCAAGAGCGGCACGAACACCAGCCAGACCCGCTTCGCGGTCGAGACCGGCATCCTGTTCTGACCTTTGGCCGCCCGAAGGCCCGCGCCCCTGCCAGGGCGCGGGCCTTTTTGCGCCCCGGCGGGGCGCTGTTCTTTCGTGTCATTTCGGGGATTTCGTGGTTTATCGGACCTTCACATCCATGCCCCTACGCGTACTCATCCTCGGCGCCAACGGTTTCATCGGCAGCTCGCTCACCCACGCCATCCTGAAGCAGAAGGACTGGGAGGTCTACGGGATGGACGTCGGCGACCACAAGCTCGGCGACTGCCTCGGCAACCCGCGGTTCAAGTTCGTCGAGGGCGACATCACGATCTCGCGGGAATGGATCGAGTACCACGTGAAGAAGTGCGACGCGGTGCTCCCGCTGGTCGCGATCGCGAACCCCGTGCAGTACGTGAAGGACCCGCTCCGGGTCTTCGAGCTCGATTTCGAGGCCAACCTCGAGATCGTCCGCAAGTGCGCCAAGTACAGGAAGCGGATCATCTTCCCCTCGACCTCCGAGGTCTACGGGATGTGCCCGGACAGGGAGCTGGACGAGGCCACCAGCCCGCTCGTGTACGGCCCGATCGAGCGCCAGCGCTGGATCTACGCGTGCTCGAAGCAGCTCCTCGACCGGGTGATCTACGCCTACGGCGTGCGCGACGGGATCGACTACACGCTCTTCCGCCCGTTCAACTGGATCGGGCCGAAGCTCGACAACGTCATGGAGGCCAAGGAGGGGAGCTCGCGGCTGTTCACGCAGTTCATCTCGAACGTCATCTTTGAGAAGCCGCTCCAGCTCGTCGACGGCGGCAGGCAGGGCCGGTCCTTCACCTTCATAGACGACGGCGTCGACGCCCTCCTCAGGATCATCGAGAACAAGGGGGGCCGCGCCTCGCGCCAGATCTTCAACATAGGCAACCCCGCCAACAACGTGAGCGTGGCCCAGCTGGCGAAGCTGATCATCGCCGCCTTCCGCCAGTTCCCGGAGTACAGGAAACAGGCGGCCAATGCGCGGACGGTCGTCGTCTCCTCGGGGAAGTACTTCGGCAAGTACTACCAGGACATCCAGCGCCGCGTGCCCTCGGTGGCCGCGATCAGGAGGCAGCTGGGCTGGAGGCCCAAGGTCGACCTGAGGACGGCGATCAAGCTCACGCTCGACTACCACCTGGCCCACAAGGACTACCAGCTCGACTGAGGGCCATGGCGCCGCGACTTGCGCTCAAGGTGGACGCCGACACCGACCGCGGGACGCGCGTCGGCGTCCCGAACCTGGTGGCGGACTGCGCGGAGTTCGGGGCCGAGGCGTGCTTCCTCTTCTCGCTGGGGCCGGACCAGACGGGCCGGGCGGTCTCGCGGGTGTTCAGGCCGGGCTTCTTCAGCAAGGTCAGCCGCACGAGCGTCGTCGGGATCTACGGGATCCGGACCCTGCTGAACGGGACGCTCCTGCCGGCGCCGCACATCGGCAGGCGCAACGAGGCGGCGATGCGCGCGGTGCGTGCGGCGGGCTTCGAGGTCGGCATCCATTGCCACAACCACTTCCGCTGGCAGGACCACATGCAGGGAATGGGGCTCGCCGAGGTCAGGGCTGAGTTCGCGCTCGCCCGGGCCGAGTTCGCGCGCGTGTTCGGCGAGGAGGCCCGCACCGCGGGTGCCGCGGGCTGGCAGAGCAACGCGCGGAGCCGCGAGGTGTACGACGAGGCTGGCCTCCTTTATTCAAGCGACACCCGCGGCACGCGCCCATTCTTCCCCAGCATCGGCGGAAGGGTCTTCCGCACGCTCGAGGTCCCGAGCACCCTGCCGACGCTGGACGAGCTCATGGGCAGGCCGGGGTTTCCCGACTCGGTCCTCGCCGGCCACATCCTCTCCCTCCTGCGGGACGACCGGCTCAACGTGCTGACCATCCACGCCGAGATCGAGGGGATGGGCCGGCGCGGGATATTCCGGAACCTGCTCGCGGCGTGCCGCAGGGCGGGGATCGAGTTCGTGCGGCTGGACGCGGAGGCCCGGAGGATCCTCTCCGACCGGGCGGCCGTGCCCGTGTGCGTCCAGTCGATGGCCGCCATCGACGGGCGGAGCGGGCTCGTGGCGACGCAGGCCGCCTGACCGTCAGGATGCCCTGTCCAGCCGCCTGAGGAGCCAGAGGCCGAGCCCCAGGAGCAGGATGTTCGGGACCCAGAGCAGCAGGTCCGGCCTGTACTCGGGGTGCTGGTCAAGCCAGCCGACCACCACGATCAGGAAATAATACCCGAGGGCGAGGAGGACCGCGACGGCCAGGTTCGCGCTCGTCTCCCGGCGGGACACCTTTATCCCGAGGGGCACGCCCACGAAGGCGAACGTGAATATGGCCAGCGCCATGTTGATCTTGTCCTGGATCGTGAGCGTGACCTTCATGATGTCGCGCTCGTGCTGCCTCTCCTTGCCGGCGGCGACCGGCTCGCCCTCGAGCCTGGACTTCTCGGCGACCAGCTCGCCGTAGGTCATCCAGGGCAGCTTCTTGTGGATGGCCTCCCCGCCAAAGTATCGGGCGAGGGAGAGGCGGATCGGGTCGGCCTGCTCGGCCGACGGAGCGCGCAGCGCCTGGGTGTAGTCGTCGGGGGCCTTCCGGTCGTGCTCCTCGTCCTGCGCGTTCGCCAGCGTTATGATGAACTCGTTCGTCGACTCGTCATAGTCGACGTGCCCCGATTTCGCCCGGAGGAACCGGTAGACCCTGCGCTCGGAGTCGAGGAACCAGATCCAGACGCCCTGGATGTCCTGCCCGTTCTTAGTCCCCGCCTCCTTGGCCTCGACGTAGATCACGCAGTCCGGGAAGTCCCGGATGAACGTCTTCGCCTTGATGTAGCCGAGCGGGCTCGCGCGGACGGCGGCCGCGAGCTCCGTGTGGTACTGGACGCGCGCCCACGGCATCGTCTCGAAATTGACCCTGAGGCCGAGCACGATCCCCAGGACCGCAAGGATGAGGACCGGCCTCGCGATCCTGATGACGCTGATGCCCGCGGCGCGCATCGCCGTGATCTCGCTGTCCGACGACAGGCGCCCGAGCGTGAGCAGGACCCCGGTCAGCATCCCGAGGGGCAGCGCGTAGTAGATGACGAAGGGGATCAGCAGGAGGACCAGCTTCCAGAACGAGAGGAACGGCAGCTGGCCGGAAAGGAGCAGCCCGAGCAGGTCGCGGATGATGTTGCCGGCCACCAGCACGAACGTGAACAGGGCGACCGCCGCGAGCGCCGTCGCCAGGACGCTCCTGAATATGTGCCGGTCCAGCAGGTTCACGGAGCCGCCTTGGCCATCGCGGCGTGCACCGTGCGGATCAGGGTCTCGACGCTGAACGGCTTCTCGAGGAAGTGGCGGACCCCGTTTGCGGCCGCCTCCTCCCGGTTCTGGCTCGTGGCGAGCCCGCTGGCCGCGACGATCGGCAGGTCGGGGCGCAGGTGGCGCAGGGAGAGGATGGTCTTGCCCCCGTCCAGGCCCGGCATCTGCATGTCGACGAGGGCCATGTCGAACAGCGCGGGCGCGCTCCTGAAAAGCGTCACGGCCTCGGTGCCGTCCGCCGCGCCCACGGCCTTGTACCCGAAGTTCTCAAGGGTGCTCCGCATGATGAGCCGCACCGACTCCTCGTCGTCGACGACGAGGATGTTCTCGCCCTTGCCCCGGGGCAGGGGGCCGGCGGCCGGCTTCGCCACCTCGCCGCGGACCGGGCGCGACAGGCCCGCCTCCGCGGTCGGCAGGAATATGGAGAAGGTCGTGCCGATGCCCTCGGTCGAGACGAACGTGATGAAGCCGCAGTGCGCCTTGACGATCGACCTCGCGGTCGAGATGCGCAGGCCGCTCCCGCGGCCCACGCCCTTGGTCGTGAAGAACGGGTCGAATATCTGGCCCTTCAGGATGTCGGGGATGCCGTGGCCGGTGTCCGAGATGTCGATCCGCACGAAGTCCCCGGGTATCGCGTCGGGATGGGGCCGGGGGGAGGACGCGGAGACCGTGGCGGGCGTGGCGGAGATCGCGAGCCTGCCGCCCGTCGGCATGGCGTCCCGCGCGTTGACCGCCAGGTTCACCAGCACCTGCTCGAGCTGCCCGCGGTCGGCCTTGACCCGCCACAGGGCCGCATCCGGGGTAATGCTGAGGTCAACGTGCTCCCCCACGGTGCGGCGCAGCAGCTGCCCGGCTTCGGCCACCGCCTCGTTGAGATCGAGGACCTCCGGCCTGACGACCTCGTGGCGGGCAAAGGTCAGCAGCTGACGGGTCAGCCGGGTCGCCTGCTGCGCGGCCACCCGGACCTGCTCGATGTCATCGAGCACCGGTTCCAGCCGCGAGTCCGCCACGGCGAGCGGCTGGACCTGCTCGGCGGCGAAGTCGGCGCCG
>PMSP01000242.1 GCA_003168315.1 Opitutaceae bacterium | reverse complement strand
ATGTACATCGTCGCCGGGCTGATCGAGCGGGACAGGGGCGCCATCTACAACACCGCCGTCCTCATCGACCGGCACGGGGACGTGGCGGGAAAGTACCGGAAGGTGTATCTGCACCGGGAGGAGGTCGAGGGAGGCCTGACCCCGGGCGCCGCCTACCCCGTCTTCGACACCGATTTCGGCCGGATTGCGCTCATGATCTGCTGGGACGCGGAATATGTGGATCCCGCCCGCGCGATGGCCCTCCAGGGTGCCGAGATCATCTTCGCCCCGGCCGCCGGGGGATACCTCACCCTCCTCAAGGCCCGCGCGCTCGAGAACCACCTCTACATCGTCTCGTCCGGCTACGACGTGGAATCGGCGATCATCGACCCGACGGGCGAGGTCCTCTTTGCGACCCGGGAGTCCGGAGTCGGCAAGACGCTCCCCATCGACCTCCAGGAGCGCTTCGTTGATTCGTGGCTGGGCGACATGCGGCCCCGGTTTTTCAAGGAGCAGCGACCCGACCTGGCGGCTCCGGCGAATTAGGACGATTCGCTGAGCGCGAAGACAATCGGCACCTGCATGTGGACGAAGACGGCGTGGCCGCCCTTCTTCCCAGGCCGGAACTTCCAGCGGCTGACGGCGTTGCAGGCGGGTTCCTCGAACTCGTGCTGGCTCGAGTGGACGGCCACGGCGTTCCTGACGTCGCCTTCCGGATCGACGATGAAGTCCACGAGCACCTCTCCCGAAAGGCCGCCCTGCCTCATGTTGTCGGGATAGACCGGCCGCGCCTGGTACGTGACGGAAGGCGCCTGGTCCAGCTCGGAGAGGCTCCACGCGTGGGCCCCGAGGCCGGATTCCCCGCGCTCGAGGGGGATCACTCTGACCTCGGTGTCCACGACGGGATTCGGCGGCTCGAGCGGGACCGTGAAGTCCGCCAGCTGGGGCCTGGCCGGGGTGTCGTCGATGGCGGGCGCGGCGACGGCCTCCCTTGGCTTTGGCTTGTCCATCGACATGTCGAGGACGACCGGGGGATCCAGCTCGACCGTGAACGTCGAGAGCCTGTCGTCCGCCCTCGGGGGCGCCGGCGGCCGCACGTAGCGGGTTCTCTCGCCGTACCAGGCGACGCCCACGATGAGCACGATTGAGAAGATGGCCGCAAGGGCGAGGTTTCTGCTGCGCATGGGGGGATCGGGTTGGAGGTTGTTTTTTGCGGGGCCAAGGGGTCAGAAGGCCTTGGATTGCGGGGACGGGGACGCCGCGGGGCGCCCCGCGGCCGGCCGGCTGCAGGAAATCGCCGCCACCGCGGCCACGGCCAGGAGCGCAAGAAAACCGAAGCGGACATTCGTCGCGGCGGTCTTCCCGACGACCAGGTCCAGCTCGAGGGGTGAACCCCCGTCGACCTGCAGGCTGCGGGTGAAGGTGAGGACTCGCCCGCGCTCTGGCAGCGTGACGTCGATCGCCGCGGGCGCGGGCTCGGCGGCGAGCTGCTGGTCCACGAGCCGGCTGGCGATGCCCCGCAGGGCCGCGTTCTCCTCGGCGGTGTTGCCCATCAGGAGCTGGTCAACCTGCTGGGGATCGAAGTTCGCCTTCCCGCGCATGAACGGGTTCAGGTTGGCCGCCTGCTCCAGCTGCTCGTTGCGCGGCGCGTCGACCCGGTTGTCCAGGTAGACGCGCTGCCTGCGCGTGTTGAGGCCGAGCACGGTCTGCTGGGTTTTAAGGATCCGCAGCTGGACGCGCGCGTCCTCGTTGGAGGCCTCGTCCAGCTGGGCGTTGGAGGCGCGGCTAAGCATCTCCCCCGCCCTCACCTGGTCGCCGCTCTGCAGGAACGAGTTGGCCTCGCTCAGCATGGCGACGGCCTTCTCCGCGTCGGAGGAGCGCCTCGAGTCCACGAGCGAGCGGTACTCCTCGATCCCGAAGGGGCCCGCCTGGTGCTCGTCCCGCAGGATGAGCCCGCCCCGGTAGCGCCGCAGGCTGTAGCCGGGCGGGATGACGACCCGCCAGCTGACGTTCTCAAGGGGGACGCTCAAGCTCGGCCCGACCAGCGCTACCGAGCCGCCGCCGGCCCCCGCCGAGGCGTACACGAGCCTCACCGTGGCCGAGTGGTCCTCGCCGGAGGTGGACGCCACGTGGAAGAGGGTGGCGTCGCCCTCCCGGACGACCGGGACGCCCTCGCCGTTCACAAATGTGTTGAAGAGCCGGGCGCCCGCGGGGAGCCGCACGCGCAGGGTGGAGGTCTCAAGGACGTCGACCTTCAGGTCGACCGACGTGAGCGCCGATCCCTCCGGGGAGAAGACCGTGGTCAAGTCGCCCTGCGTGACCCGCAGCTTGAGCGCCTCGGCGATGTCGTGCCTGAGGACGGTGACGGAGAGAGGTCCCTCGGGCTCGGCCACCCGGAAGCAGAGGGCCGGGACGCTCCGGTCCGACGGGGCCTGCAGGTTGGATGCCACCGCGCCCCAGTCGGCCTTCACCCAGCCCCGCGGCAGGGTGTCGGCCTCGAGCTCGAGCCTGCCGCTCCCCCGGATGGCAACAAACTGGACGGCCTGGCGGGCGCCCGGGAACTCGGGCGTGGCGACCGGCTCCCGGCCGGCGTCCCCGACGGTGGGCCCCTGGAAATCGACCTGCACGTCCGTCTCCCCGGCGATCCCGCGCTGGAAGCGGATCTCCCAGAGGTCGGGCGAGCCGGGGACCCTCGCCATGTCGCTCACGGCCGGCCCGCTGGCCCGGACGGTCCGCGCCCGGTCGTCGCCGAGGCCCGGGATCCTGATCCGAAACTGCCTCACGGCGGCGTTCTCGACCCGGTAGCGGAGGCCGATGCGGGTGAGCGTCTGGCCCTCGCGGACGGTGACCTCCTCCAGCGACTGCACGGTGACCCACGGCTCCAGCGCCTCGATGCCGAGGCGCAGGGCCCAGTCTCCCTGCAGCAGCCGGAAGGCGAGCGTTCCCGGCTGCAGGCCTCCGGCCGCGACCGGGTCGACCTGGGTCGCCCTGACCCGCTCGACGACGCGCAGGCGAAGGCCCTTGCCCGGGACGACCAGGATCTCGCCGGTCTGCCGGCCGGCCTCGCGCAGGGCGACCCCCGGCACCGGCCACGACTCCTGGGCGTGCGGAGCAGGCCCGGCAAGCGTGAGGGCAAAGGTCCGCTCTCCGATCGTGCGCCCGTCGAGGTGCATCGTGATGATGCGCTCGGCGCCCTCCCGTGCCTCTGTCCACTGGCTGAGCGCCGACCCGCTCAGGGCCTCGACCTCGAGGCCCTCCGGGAGCGCGAAACTCAGCTTGAAGATCCCGGCGCGCGTGATCGAGACGTCCAGGTCGACCGCCGCCACCATCCTGTCGTCGTCGAGCGAAATCACCTCGCGTCCCGTGGCGCGCACCTCGGGCGCGACCGCGACGACCCTCATGGCGACGTGGCCGCCCGACTCGCCGTAGCGCCAGACCTGCTGCACGCTCGCGGCAGGCGGGTCGCCGCGGGTCCGCGGGAGGAGGCCCGCGTCAAAATCCTGCACGTTGACCGGCGAGACCCCGCTCGGGACAACGGCCTCGGGCTGCGCCTCGGCGCCGAAGGCGGCCGCTATCATCCCCACCTGCCCCACCGCGCCCACCACGCGGAGCGGCTCGAGCGTGAGGACGAAGGGAAGCGCGCCGGCGCCGAGCTGCGTCTGGACCTCAAACCTGAAGGCGCCGGCCTGGGCGGGCTCGACCGCCACGTGGAGGCGATGCGCCTTCGGGTCGAAGCGCCAGGCGCCCACCGGGCCGTGGACGACGTCGCCGACCGTGAGCCCCTCCGGGATGTCGAGGTCGACCTCGGACACGCGTCCCTGCACCGGGCGGATCGTGACGCGCGAGAACCCGTCGACCACCCCGGGCCCGGGGACATAGAGGTTGGCGGCCTCCGCGTAGAACTGGGTCGCCTCGGCGCCGACGTCGCGGCGCCTGGGCCTGAGCTGGATTGTGGACGCCCCCTCGGGCGCGAGGATGACGGTCGCGCCGCTGCGGGCGTCGCCGAGGCCGGGGGTCGGGAGCACCCGGACGGCGGACCCCGAGGCGATTTCCCAGCCGCCCTGGTCGAGCTCGACCGCGATCTGCTGGGCCGCGGCGGGGCCGGTCGGGACGAGGATCCCCGCGGCGGCGTCGGGGACCGCCATCTCGAACTGGGCGTGGGCCGTCAGGGTCCCCTCGCGCTCCAGAGCGACATAGTAGGAGGTCCGCCCGTCGCGCTCCACCTTGCCGACCCGAAGACCGTCGCCCCTGAAGCCGGTCAGCATCGCCGGCGGCCGCAGGAGGAGGAAGCTGTCGCCGGGGCCCCCGCGGACCGTGATATCCAGGTCGGCGAACAGCCGCCCGTCGTGGATCGTCCATTTCTCGACGACCGACTGCGCGGGCTTGGGGCCCGCCTCGATACAGGGAGCCGGCTGGCCCTCGGCGCGCAGGGCGGGGGCGCCGGAGAGGAAGCCAGCGGCGAGGAGGACGGCGAGAAGCGGGAGGACGGCCGAGGTCCCCGCCCCCAGGTGAGGCGGCAGGGCCTTCCGGTCGGCGCGGCGGGCGGCCTGCCAGCGAGTCGTCGCCGGGACGAACATGAGGAGGAAGACCGCGAGACCCGCCGCAACGAAGAAGAGGAACGCGCCCCCGTGCTGGGCCAGGAGTCCCGCCGAGAAAAGGGCCGCGGCCAGCGGGGAGGCGAGGCGCGCGGCGGTGCGGCCGCGCAGCGCCGGCGCCGTTCCCGCGGCAAGCGCGAGGGCGCCGGCGGCAATTGACGCCAGCCCCCAGCCGACCACGAGCGCCCGCCATTCGCCCACGTTGGCGACGCGCACCGAGACCCCCTCGCCCGGCGACACCAGGGTCGCCGCATACGAAAGCTCGTGGAGGTTCGCCCGGCGGTGGAGGAGCGACTCGGCGGCCAGCATCGAGGCGCCCACCATCACCGCGGCGCAGCACGCGAGCCCGGCCGATATCCGCCAGGTCGAGTCCGAGAGGAGGAGGACGGCCGCAAGGACCGCGGCGGCGATCAGCGTGGCGACGGCCAGCGAGCCGCGGCTTGAGATCCACTCGAAGCCGGTCTCGGTGAGGGCCGGCCGGACGAGGCTCGCCGTCCCGCCCCTCGGGACGAGGACAAGGCCGGGGTCGCCCCGGAGCGTCCATTCCGTGATGACCGTCGGCGACAGGGTCCGCGGCGCCTGCAGGCTGACGGACGAGCCGGAGCCGCCCGCCGGCTGCCCGAGGCGCAGGAAGACCGAGACGGGTTCGTTCGGGTTGGCGCGGGCGGGCAGAGGGATGAGGGTCTCCGCCCCGTCCACCTGGGCGCTGGCGGCCTCGTTGTCGACGCGCGTCTCCCAGAGCCTGGCGCCCGCGGGGAGCACGATGCGGAGCGCCTTCCGGCCGTGAGTCTTAACGAAGTACTGCGCGTCGGTCACCACCTGCCCGTCGCGGGACACCTGGCTCGAGAGCTTCGCGAAGTCGACGACCTGGTCGGCGATCTCGGCCTGCGCGTACCACTGGACGCCCATCTCCAGCCGGAAGGGCCTCGCCGTGTACTGGTAGACGGCGAGCGCCGGCGCGCTGCTGAGGAGCCGGAACTCCGCGGGGAGTTCCAGGGGCTCCAGCCTGAGGAGCCCGCCCTCGGATTTCCGGACATCGAACTTCACCTGGAGGGGGCTAACCACCTCGACGTAGCCCCGCTCCGACTGGACGCCGAGCGGGCGCACCTGGCCGGGCTCGATCGTCCCGCCCCGCGCGCTCATCGGCTGCTCAAAGGTGACGAGGAGGGTGGCCCCGCCCAGCACGGGCTCATGCAGCGAGACGATCACCTGGTTGCCCTCGCGCCTCCAGTCGCGCTGGACGTTCTGGCCGGTGACGTCGATGTTGCCGACGGACGCCGGGACCTCGATCCGCCACTCGGTCGCCGGGGCGCCGACCACGAAATAGTTGATGAGGACGCTGCCGTAGACGATCCCCTCCTTGATCGAGTACAGGTGGAACACGTCGGCCTGGACGCTCTGCCCGAGCGCCTCGACCCTGACCGCGGCGCTCCAGTCCGGGTCGCGGAGCCTCCAGGCCTGCTGGAGGCCGGCCGTCTGCCCCGGGAAATAGCTGAGGGGCAGCTCGGTCAATTGCCCGACGCCGGCCGGCACGAGCCGGTACCCGGGCGTCGAGGCGACGCCGATGCTCCCGCGGACGGACTTGGCGCCCGGGAAGCGAAGCGGGCGAAGCGACCAGTCGCCCGCGGCCGCCGCCTGGCTCTTCTCGCGCCGCAGCTGGATCAGCTCGCGGCCCTCGACCGGATGCCCGAAGAGGACCTTCAGTGTGCGGTAGCCCCCGCTCGGGGCGGTCTCGGCCGCATAGTCGGAGACGCCCGCCCCCTCGACCGAGGCGACCGTGAAGTCATCCGGCACCTGGAGGGACCAGTCCCTGAGCGGCGCCTCGCGCACGTCGAGCTCCAGGCTCGCGCTGATGACGCGGTCGGTCTCCGAGAACTCGTACGTCGCTATCTCCGAGACGGCGACCTCCGGCTGGATCTCAGTCGCGACGACGCGGTAGCTGTAGGCCGAGGACGGGAAGCGGTAGACGAACACCTGCCTCGCGCCGATGTCGGCCGGCCCGGGAAACTGCGCCGGGGCGAGCTGCATGAGACCGGACGCGTCCGCGACCTCGAGCCGCACGGACCCGCTGTTCGCGATCCGCACGAAGCCGGAGTGCCGGACGACGCCCTCGGGGACGAGGCGCATCGGCTCCGCCCGGACCGGGAATCCCCCGAGCTCCGCCTGGCTCATGACCGTGAGGGATCCCTTCGCCTCGACGGGCCTGCTGAAGCGCACCTCGAGGGCGCGGCCGCCCCCATCCGGTACGACCTTCCAGCCGACGACGTTCGTCCCCTCGACTCCCAGGATCTCGCCCGCTCCCTCGATCCGGCAGCGGACCGAGCCGAGCTGGCCCTGCAGGATGCGGAAGGTGATCCGGGAGGACTGGCGAAGGAGGCCCGCGCCGACGCGGACATCCGACTCCTCGGAGCTCGTGAAGGACAGGGCGGCCTGCTCCGACTCCCGCTTCTGCTTCCAGGAGAGCGAGGCCGAGCCGTCCGAGGGCAGGAATCCCTGCCAGCCGAGCGGGGTCGCGGCGGGGATGACAGCCGAGTCGGGGTTGAAGGCTATGCCGGCGCCGAGGCCGGCGATCTCCATCGGGACCACCGCGCCCGCGGGCATCGCGAAGTCGAGCGACCTCCAGTCGCCGTCCTCGCGCACCCTTGCCGAGAAGGGAAGCTCGATGGCCGCCGCCCCCGGCCTGTCGGAGACGAGATCGTAGGCGAAGCGGCCGCCGTCGACGGAAACAAGCTCCACGTGCCAGCCGTCGCCGGCCGCTGCGCCGCCCAGGGCGGCGCTTCCCGAGAGGAGGCGGGTCCTGGCGCCGGCCCTGGCCGAGCGAAGCTGGCCATGGAGGACAAAGTCCACGCTGCCGCCGGCGCTTGAGAACGTGCCTGTGAGCCGCGCCCCCGTGAGCTCAAGCTCGGCCACCGAGGCGCCGCGCTCCGTTAGCGAGACCTCGAGCCGGCCGTCGCCCGTCGAATAGAACTGGCTCGGGCCGGCCGCCGGGCCCCGGTCGCCCAGGGGAAGGAGCCCCCGGGCCGAGGTCACCCGCAGGTCGACGTCGGGATCGGCCTCGAGGGTGACGGTCGAGGTGAAGCCGACGGCGTTTCCCGGCGTTGCGATCAGGACCGCGGCCGTGCCCGGGATGGCCGGCTTCATCCGCCTCGTGGTGACGACGACCTGCATGTCCCCCAGGTCGCCGGACCCGGCGACGGGAACCGGCCGGATGTCGAGGAGCCTCGTGCCCTGGGCGGCGCCGACCGCGCTTCGAACCGACCAGTCGAGGAGCCCGTCGCCCCTGACATCCGTCACGTCGCCGTCCCCGGAGAGCCCGAGCGTCAGGACCTCGGGCTTACCCTGCAGGACGTGGATCCTGACGCGCATCTCGCCCGTGATCCCCGCCGCACCGAGGCGGACCGCCTGGTCGATGCTTGCCGAGAAAAACAGGGGCACCGGGGCCGGCAGGCCCCTCGCCTCGACGACGATCCTGCCGCCGTCCGGCGTGAGGCCCGCGGTGACGCTGGCGTTGTCGGGCTCGGCATGGGCGCCGGCAGCGGCTGCCAGGGCGAGGAGCGGGAGGACGGCCAGCCTGTGCAGGGCGCGCCCGGTGATCATTGGACCATTCATGTTGTTTCCTTTTTCGAAATCCGACGGGAACCGGTCACTCCCCGTGCAGCCGGCGCATCTCCTCGTACATCGTCGCCAGCTCCTGCACGGGGACCTCGTGCGAGTAATGGCTCCGGAGCGCGTTCACGACCGGGGCCAGCTGGGCGAGCCTGATGGCGTCGCCCCGGGCGCCGCCGCGCAGCTTCTCGGCCAGGAGGGCGGCCGTCCCGGCCAGCTGCATCGTCGGGGTCGCCCTGTCGAAGGCCGGAGCGTTCGGGTCGTAGACCAGGGGCCAGGAACGCTCGACCATGGCGCCGCCCGCGGTGTCGTGGAAGCGGACGTAGACCTGGCCCAGGTCGCCGTCGCCCTGGGGAAGGACCTGGACCTCGTAGAGCGCGACCGCCGCCTCGCCGCCCGCGAGGGCCGCCGCCGCGACCGTGTCGTTCCGGAAGTCCTCCCTCTTCAGGCGGTGGTTCTCGAAGCCGATCAGCCGGTAGCTGCCGACCCGCGAGGGGTTGAACCGCACCTGGACCTTGACGTTCTCGGCCGCCGGGCGGAAGGCGCCCGCCAGAAGGTGGGCGAAGCCGGCGTCGGCCGCGTCGGGCGTGTCGAGGAGGTAATAGCGGCCCGAGCCCTTGCGGGTCAGCGCCTCGAGGACGGAGTCCTGGATCCCGTCCGTGCCGACGCCGCAGGCGTCGAAAGAGATCCCCTGCTGGCGCAGCGTCTCGACAAGCGCCGCCAGGCTGGCGGGGTTCGCGTCGCCGAGGTTGGCCGCGCCGTCCGTCAGGAGGACGACCCGGTTCTGGGCGGGCGCGGAGAACTGGCGGCGGGCGATGTCGCCCGCGACCCTGATCCCCTCCTCGAGGTTCGTGCCCCCCTCGGCCGGGATGTGGGCGATCAGGTCCAGGAGGGACCGGGCCTTGTCGCCGGGAACCTGGTCCGCGAGGAGCCGCGGCTGGCGGGCAAAGCCGATCAGGGTCACGCGGTCGTCGGGGCCGAGGAGCGACACCAGGGCCTTCATCGCGCTGTGGACGGCGGCCGCCCGGTCCTCGCGCTCCATGGAGCCCGAGGTGTCGAGGAGCACCGTGAGGCGCAGCGGCTGCGCCGCCTCGCGCCCCGTCGTCGGCACCCGCATGGCGATCCTTAGGAGGTTCCGCTGCTGCATCACCGGGTCGATCGCCTGCTCCGTGTGGCATGAGACCTTGTCCGCCATCGCCGGGGCCGGGTCCCCGGTGTTGAAGGCGTTGTAGAATTCCTCGGGACGGATGCTGGCGGAATCGGGGGCCTCGCCCCGCGCCAGCGCGGCCAGCGCGAGCCGGAAGGAGACGTCGCTCACGTGGAGGGAGAAGGTTGAGACCGGGTCCTTTGCCGCGCTGGTCTCGCCGAAGCCCGTGCCGCCGGCGCCCGCCGCGTCCTCCCCGGGCGCATCGATGCCGCCCCTCTTCGCAGCCGCGCCCTCGGGGCCTCCCGATGCCGTCGGCATGTAGCCCGGGCTTGGGCCGGCGTCCGCCTTCGGCCCGTAGGTGAGGAGACTGTCCGGATTGCGGGCACCCGTGTCCTGAAGGAACTGGGCCGTCACGACATTGATCGCGGAGGAGATGTCCTTCAGGTCGGTCCGCACCCGTGTCCCGGCCAGCGTGGAGTTGGCCCGGTAGGTTCCCTTGTCCTCGGGAGCGTCAACGGTGAACGGGGAAAGGACGAGGGGAGCCTGGGATTCGACCTCGGCCCCGGGGGCGGGAGCCTGCGCATTGAACGCGAGCCGCCCTCCGGAGGGCTTCAGGGACAGCGCGCCATTATCGACCGCGCCCGTGCCCGACGTGCGGCCTATGCCGAGATCCTCCGGAGCGACTGGCATCGCGACCTGCGCCTGCTGGACACGGGCGGCCGCCTCGAGGCGCATCGGAGCATCGAGCGCGCCGCCGGCCGACCCGGGTTGACCGTCCGCCTTTGCGAGCCGGTCCGTCGCCAGCTTCTGGTCGAATTCAGCGGCGGCAGCCTGCGGCTCGTTTGCCTCCGCCAAGCTGGGCGACGTGATCGTCATCTCCCTCGCCTCCTTCCGGGCGTTCGAGCTGGAGATTTCATCGTCACGAAGCTTCTTGTCCTGCTCCGCCTTTTCCCGGCCCGCGAGCGAGTAGGCCCTCTCCGTCCGGTAGCTCTTCTCGGAGGAAGTGACCATCACCGAGAGGAACAGGCCGACCGTCACGCAGGCCGCGACGGCGAGCATCCATTGGCGCTCAAGCCTCTGCTTCCGGCGGATGACCGCGAGGTTCGGGACCTCCGCGGGTGCCTGCTCGGCGGTCTCCGTTGCCGTGAGGGCCTGAAGGAGCGCGGCCCGGCGGCCCGCGGAAAGCCTCAGCACTTCCCCGTCGGGCGACACCGCCTCGGAGACGAGCTTCCGTCCCGCTTCGATTCGCTTCCTTAAGGTTGCGATCTCCGGCTGCCCGGCCGCGAGCCGCTCCATCTCCGCGGCCTCCGCCGCGGTCGACTCGCCCAAGGCCCACGCCACCACGCGCGCCTCCATCTCGGCTGGCATCTGGCTCTTCTTTTCGGGATTGTTTTCGTCGTTGTTCATGGTGGTCCTTATCCCTCGCTTCCCTCGATGCCCGCGCGCTGGAGCCCGTCCAGCAGCGCCTTCATCACGTGGTGCAGCCGGAAACCCACGTTGCCGACACTCAGCCCCGTGCGCTTGCTGATCTCGTGGTACTTGAGGTCGTCATGGTACTTGAGGCGGATGAGCGTGCGGTCGTCCTCCGGCATCTCGGCCAGGAGCATGCGGACGGTGCCGATCGCCTCGCTGCGCCCGAGGAGATCGCGGGGGAGGCTTTCCTCCTGGGGGGCCCTCTCCTCGTCCAGCTCGGCCTCGGGCGGGTTGTCTCGCAGGTGATTGAGGGCCAGGTTCCGGATGCTCCGGTAAAGCCAGCCGCGGGGGTTGTCCACCTGGCCCCATATCCTGTGAAGCCTGAGGAACGCCTCCTGGACGAGCTCCTCCGCGACGATCCGCCGGCGCACTATCCCGATCGCATAGTGCAGGAGCGCGCTTTCCTCGGATTCAAACAGGGCCGCGATGCTCGGGGCTTGGGGGCTCATCGCCTCAGCGCCCGGGATGCCCGAAACAGCGGACGGCCTGACCGGCGCGTTTTCGAACATCAACGGTTCCATGGGGGTTGGATGGCGAGATAAGCATGACTCCATCGATAAATAAAGACACGCCATGGGTAACATCCTTAGCGGATATACCCAAGACATTGGCCCCCATGCGGCTGTGAATCACCCGGCGGGGTATTGCCAAACGGGAAACGCTCCCGCATACAGGCCCTTCGTCCCCGGATCCCGCCCGATATCTTCTAGCAGGCGAACAACAGCCCTTTCCCTTGCGAACAATCCCCCTCCTCCCCCTCGTCGCCGCGCTCGCGCTTTCACCCGCAGCGCGGGCCACGAGCAACTACACGACGCCCTACGCCTTCACGACGGTGTCCGGGATCGCCGGCATCACCGGGCTCGCGAACGGCCAGGGAACGATCGCCCTCTTCAACACGCCCTCCAGCATCGCGGTCGATTCCGGCGGGAATGTCTACATCACGGACTCGGGGAACGCGACGGTCCGCAAGATTTCCCCGAAGGGCGACGTGACGACCTTCGCCGGGTCGCCCGGCATCATGGGCACGCAGGATGGAACAGGATCCGCCGCCCAGTTCGGATTCCTCGTGGGGCTGGCGGTTGACACAAGCGGGAACGTCTACGTCTCCGACGCCTATTACAACACGATCAGGAAGATCACGCCGACCGGGGTCGTGACGACACTGGCGGGTTCCGCGGGCGTGACCGGATATGCCAACGGGACGGGACACGCCGCACAGTTCAACGAGCCGGCTGACATCGGCGTCGACGGGAACGGCAACGTATACGTCGCGGACAGCGGCAACCAGGTGATCCGGAAGGTCACGGCCGCGGGCGTCGTGACGACGCTCGCGGGGACACCGGGGATCTCCGGCTCTGCAAACGGGACCGGGGCAGAGGCCGAGTTCAACTCGCCCGACGGGCTGACCGCCGACCTGGCCGGCAACGCCTATGTCGCGGACAACAGCAACACGATCCGCAAGGTCACCCCGGCGGGCGTCGTCAGCACGATTGCCGGGATCCCGGGCGTCACCGGCAGCTCGGACGGCGTCGGCTCGGCGGCGACGTTTGACCAGCCTGCCGGCATGGCCGTCGACGCGAGCGGCAACCTCTTCGTCGCGGACAGCGTCAACGACACGATCCGGGAGATCACGCCCGCCGGGGTCGTGACGACCCTCGCGGGCCGGGTCGGCATGCCGGGGAGTTCCGACGGGACCGGGACCGCGGCGCTCTTCAACCAGCCCCTCGGGGTCACGGTCGACGCCGGCGGCAACCTCTTCGTCGCCGACACCTACAATGACACGATCCGGAAGGGCGCCGCGGCGCCCGCCGGCATGTCGCCGACCGGCGGCTCGTTCCCCGCCCGGCTCATCAACATCTCAACGCGCGCCCAGGTGGGTACCGGGGGCAACATCCTCATCACCGGATTTGTGATCGGCGGGACGGGAAGCGAAACGCTCCTCATCCGCGGCGACGGCCCCGCCCTCACCGCCTTCAGCGTCACGGGCGTCCTGGCCCAGCCGACCCTGAGCGTCCTCGACAGCAACCAGAACATCCTCGCCACCAACACCGGCTGGGGCGCGAACGCCGCGCAGGTCACCGCCGCCGCCGCGCAGTCCGGCGCGTTCCCCCTCACGGCCGGGAGCGCGGACTGCGCGCTTGTCATCACGCTTCCCGCGGGAGCGTACACGGCCGAGGTCTCGGGCGTCGGCGGGACGACCGGGGTCGCGCTGGCCGAGGTCTACGAGGTCTCGTCCACCGGCACGCGCCTCATCAACCTCTCGACCCGCGCCCAGGTGGGGACCGGCGGCAATGTCCTGATCCCGGGCTTCGTCATCTCAGGCAACGGCCAGGAGAGCCTCCTCCTGCGCGGCGTCGGGCCTGCGCTCGCCCAGTTCGGCGTGGGCGGCGTCCTGGCGATGCCGGAGCTCCTGGTCTTCGACAACTCCCAGAACACGGTGGCGGCCGACACCGGCTGGGGCACCAACGTGAACGCGGCCGCGATCGCCGCCGCGGCGATCCAGGTGAACGCCTTCGCGCTGCCCATGGGCAGCGCCGACAGCGCGACCCTCATCAGCCTCTCGCCGGGCGCCTATACGATGGAGATCTCCGGCGTCGGCAACACGACCGGGGTCGCCCTGGCCGAGGTCTACGAACTTCCCTAGCGGGAGCCGGCGTAGGATATCCTCAGGAGCGTCCCGTTGGCGTCCTCGCTGACGAGGAGGGCCCCGTCGCGCGCGACCGCGACACCCACCGGCCGTCCCCAAACGTCGTGGTTGTCGACCACGAAGCCCGTCAGGAAGTCGTCATATTCCCCCGTCGGTACGCCGTCCTTCAGGCGCACGCGGACGACCTTGGAGCCCGTCCTCAAGCCCCGGTTCCATGAGCCGTGGAAGCAGGCGAAGGCGTCCCCGCGGTACTCCGCGGGGAATGCGGAGACCCCGGACGTCGCCGTGTAGAAGGCCATCTCGAGCGATGCCGAGTGGGCCTGCACCGGGACGTCTGGGGAGGTGGTCGCGCCGGCGAGGTCCGGGCGCTCGCCCGCATGCCGGGGATCCTCGTGGTTGCCCATGTAGTACCAGGGCCAGCCGTAGAAGGCGCCCTCCTTCACGCGGGTGATGTAGTCCGGGACGAGGTCGTCGCCCAGGGCGTCCCGCTCGTTGGTCGAGACCCAGAGTTCGCCTGTCCCCGGCTGGACCGCGAGGCCGACCCCGTTCCTGATGCCGGTGGCAAACGTATGGAGGGGAACCTTGCCCTGCGGGTCGGTCACGAGGATGTCCGCGCGGTTGGTCTCGGCACCCCAGGCCGCACCCCGGCCGTGCACGGATTCCCAGGCGCGTATCTCCGAAGGCGTCTTGACCGAGAGGCCATCGGCCACGTTCGAGCCGGAGCCGACGGAGATGAACATGCGCTTCCCGTCCTCGGAAAAGACGACGTCGCGCGTGGAATGGCCGC
>PMSP01000016.1 GCA_003168315.1 Opitutaceae bacterium | reverse complement strand
CGAATGGAAGGTCGCAGGCCGGTCGAGGTCAAAAAGCAGCCCGTCGACCCCGTCAGTCACGAGAGCCGTGGCGCCGGACGTCCGGCTTGAGATAACGGGCGTTCCAGCCGCCCAAGCCTCGACAATCACGATTCCGAACGTCTCGGACCTTGAGGGCAGAACCACCGCCCGGGCAAGCTGAAGGAGACCGATCAGGCGGGGGTCGCCAAACGGAAGGCACCCCGCCATCAACACGGAGTCTTGCAGTCCTTCGCGGGCAATGCGCGCCTTCATGGCGTCGCCGTACTCCCGGTTCGTGGACGCCCCGACAAACACCAGCATAGCTTCCGGGTGACGCCGGGAGATCTCAGCCGAGTGTGCAATCAGCCAGTCCTGGTTCTTGACTGGATCGATTCGCCCCAGGACCAGTAGCACGGACCGACCCCTCAGCCCGGGATAGGCCTCCAGCGCCGCCAGCCTGCTCTCGCGGGCGAACATGGCGGTGGGCACGCCGTGCGGCAAAGTCAGGACCCGCCGCCCCGGGTGGCGCGCCTTGATCAGGGCAGCCTCGCGCGGATTTAAGGTGATGATGGCGTCGGCATGGTCCATGAGCTGCCTCGCCCGCAGGACGAGACCAAGCGGCTTGCCCCAGTCCCAGCCGCCTGCCGCTGGCCGGCGAAGCTCCTCGGTGACCTCGCCGGGCATGTCATAGAGGCCGCCATGAATGCTGACCACAAACGGGAGGCGCCTGGCGCGCGCC
Organism: Opitutaceae bacterium; assembly: GCA_003168315.1. Classification (GTDB taxonomy): domain Bacteria; phylum Verrucomicrobiota; class Verrucomicrobiia; order Opitutales; family Opitutaceae; genus Palsa-1447. The sequence continues at coordinate 2,805 of PMSP01000016.1, read as the reverse complement.
ACAACACGGGCGATCGCGCCGAGCCGGCCCTGCGCATGCGAATGAACCACGTCGAGGCCCACCTCGCGCCAAAGGGAGGCCGCCAGGTCGAAGGATATCAGGTTGCCGCCCACCGACACGAGCTGCGCCTTTCGCGCGGGGGAAATGCCCCAGACAGAAACGCGCGCGCGGAAGCGGCGCACGGCGCGATCGGCCACCTCGAACGATTCCGCTGACCTGTTTTCCGGCGTGAGCTTCGGCGCATAGATGACGGACTCGACCCCGCGCTTCTCCAGATCGGTCGCGAGCTGGAGGATCGCCGACTCGGTGCCTCCCCATTCCGCCGGATTGTATTTGCGCAGCAGGTGGGCGACTCGCATTTGCTAGGCCCCCTCGGCAGCAAGTCCCCCGTGCGGAACCCTGTCCGGCGCGCGCGCCGCAACCCCGGTCAACCGGCCTTCGAGCAGAGCCTGTCGACGCGAATGCGCCAGGCTCGCCAGGGCCCCAAGCAGGATATAGAATGTGAAGAGTATCGGCGGCTGCCTGTATATCCACTCGGTCAGGCTCTGGCCGAATATTCCGCAGATGCTGAACATTATTCCCACCCCCATCGCGCGCATCGGCTCGCCCCTCGGAAGGAGCAGGAAGGGCAGCCCCATCGACAGCCAGCGCATCCATAGCAGTGCGAAGATGATGAGACCCGGTACGCCCAGCTCGCCAAGCGTCAGCGCTGCGAGGTTGTGGGCGGGCGCCGCGAGGTAGGAATTGGCGTATATCCTGTCATTTGAGGTCCCATAGACCGAGATCAGTGAGTCGTAGTCATCGAACCGGTACCCGATGCGCGGACCGTAGGTGCGGCTCACGCGGTAGGACCAGTTGTTGAGGCCGACGCCGAAAAAATGATCCTTGGCTATCGCCGCGGAGAGGCGAATATAGACGCCCCGGCCGTCGACTGTCGTGTCAAAGTATTCCTGCTCCAGGCTCGTCTCGGAATAACGCCGCACCATCTCGTTCCAGCCTGCCGCAACCAGCGCCGCCGCTCCGAGGACCAATACGGAGCGGAAAATCACGCGGCCCGGGCTAAGCCGCCACGAAGCGCAGGCAATGATCGAGCCCGTGACAACCACCGCGAAGACCGGGACGCCCGCGCGAGAGTAGGTCAGAAGCAGGCCGACCGCGCCCAGCATCGAGCACAACCCGCAGAAATACCTCAGCCGGCGCGTCCAGCCTGAGGTGGCCACTGCGACGAGCAGGGGCACCGTCAGGCAGAAGTACATCGAGAGGCTGTTTGCGTGGTCAAGCGTCCCCACCGACCGGTCGACACCCGTTATGAAATGCTGCTTTGCGGCCAGGGCACCCTCGAAGGCTACCGCGCAGCCAAGCGCCACGATAAGCAGCGTCCATTCGCGCACGGTCCGCACATAGATGGCCGCGGCGAGGAAGATCACCATGCTGGCGAGAATCTTCGAGAGCTCGAACAGCCCGAACAGCCTGGGCTCCGACACCACCACCGAAAGGCCGGCGCAGACAAAATAGAGCAGCATCAGTCCCAGGCTTCCCGGCCAGAACCCGCGCCGGTCGTCGCCGCGGCGTCCGGCCCAGCAGCCGAAGAGCAGGCCGAAAGCGAGCATCTCGATCAGGGTCACCTGAATCCCGCGCGTCGTACCCCTATACCACGCCTCGCTGAAGAAATTCACGTCCATCCTCTCCGCGAACACGGCAAGGCTGACCATGGCGACGAAGAACACGTCGCGAATGCGCTGCGACCAGGTCGCGGCCACCGCGCCCGTGACGGTAAAGAACGGAATCAGCACCAGGGCCGCCATGTGCGCGGGTCTCATGCGGCGTCGGCGGTCTGCGGTTTCCCCGCATATCGGGGGGCATTGCAACGGCTCCTGGTCTGGGAAACGATTTCGTTCATGGCGTGTTACTTGGAGCTGACGTGGATGGCAGGCATGCTCGTCTGGCGAACCGTCTTGGGCCAATAGGCCGAGATCCCGCGGCGCAGGAAGCGCGAGGCCTGCCAGCACGCGACAAGCGTGATAACAAATCCCGCGGCTGCGGCGGGAAAATGGGTCAGGCGCCGAACCCCGCGCATCTTGGCAAGGCGCTGCCAGCGGAAGGCGAGGATCCCGGGGAACAGCTGCCAGAACCTGCGGGGCCGGGCGACGCGGGCGTTGATAAGCCTCTTGAACCAGTCCGGATCGCGCGCCTCGTTGCGCCGGAGCGTCGCGCCGAGGTTCGCGCGGGCCGGCTCCGGCAGCGACTTCAGATACTCGATGAGCACATAGACCGTCGTCTGCCCGATCATCTGGCGCTTCTGGTTGTTCAGCACGTCGTGCAATGACAGGTAGGGCTCGTAGAGATGCGTGGCGCCGCGCACCGAGACCACCTTGGTGGGGTCGCTCGGTGCGCGCAGGAAATCGGTGCAGATGATTGCCTTGAAGAACCCGTCGTCGGTGGCGCCAAGGTCGCGCGGCAGGTATATGTTGCGGGCAATGCCCGCGCGCAGGCAGTAGAGCATCCCGTTGAGGCGGCCCTCGATCGTGCCCGTCATGTCGGACATCGCAAGGGACAGCCGCTCCCGCGAGGAAGGGCGCGCCTTGCCGGCGATGTTCTTGCACGGGCAGTCCGACGCGCCGCCGAGATGCGGGTTCCGCTCAAGCTCCCCCATGACGAGCTCGAGCGTTTCGGGCTGGTTGAAGATAATGTCGGCGTCCATGAGGCAGATGTACCGCGCCTCGCGGGCTGAGAACTCGTGGACGAACCTGTTCCAAGCGTTGTTCCGGCCCGGCTCGGGAATCTCGGCGACTCGCGCGCTCAGCC
>PMSP01000210.1 GCA_003168315.1 Opitutaceae bacterium | reverse complement strand
CCACCTCGCCGCCCGAGAGCGTCCGCGACGGGCGGTCCGGGGTGAGGTAGCCGAGTCCCACCTCGCGCAGGTAGCGCAGGCGGGTGAGGATCGAGTCGTAGGCGAGCTCCGCGTGCCGGTCGCCCGCGGCTGGCCTGGACTCTCCGACCAGCGCGTGGAGCCGGTCGACCGGCATCGCATAGAGCTCGGGCAGCGAGAATCCCCGCCACTTCCAGCAGAGGGCCTCGGGCTGGAGGCGCGCGCCGCCGCAGGCCGGGCAGGTGTTGTACGCGCGGTACCGGGACAGGAACACGCGCACGTGCATCTTGTAGGTCGCCTTCTCCAGCCAGCGGAAGAAGCCCTTCACGCCGTACCAGAACTTGGGCCACTCCTTGCCGTTCTCCGCGCCGTACCCCGGCTCGCCGTCGACCACGAAGGCGCGCTGCTCCGGCGTCAGCCTCTCGAAAGGCACGTCGGTCGGGATCCTCCGGCGCCTCGCGAACACCCGCAGGTCGTCCTTCGACGAGCTGTAGACGGCGCCCTCCCAGCAGCGGATCGCGCCGCCGTCGATCGAGAGGGACGGGTCGGGGATCGCGAGCCGGTAGTCTATCTCTATGATCCTGCCGAAGCCCCGGCAGGCGGGGCAGGCCCCGAGCGGGGAGTTGAAGGAGAAGAGGGGAGGCGTCGCGGGCCGGAACTTGCGGCCGGTCTTCGGCGAGTGGAGTCCCCGCGAGTAGTGGCCGAGCTCGGTGAGGCGGTCCGCGCTGAAGACGCGGGCCTCGCCGCGCCCGAAGTGCATCGCCGTCTCGACTGCCTCGACAAACCGGGGCATGGACTCCGGCTCGACCTTGAGACGGTCCTGGATGACGAGGAGGCGGCCCGTGCCGGAGAGGGCGCCCGGGTCCGCCAGGAGGTCCTCGACCCGGTGGAGCGCCATGTCGGAGCCGATCGACTGCGAGGCGAGCACGCGGACATAGGCCTGGTTCTTGAGGCTCGTCAGGATCTCCGTCCAGGCGAGGCTCTCGGGGCGGTTCACCTCGAAGGCGACGAGGACCGCGGCGCCGGCTGATGACGCGAGCGTCTTCCTCCAGACCGACTGCGGGCTGTCGTCCTCGACCCTCTCGCCCGTGTCCGGGTCGAAGCATTCCGCGGCGTGGCTGAACCACACCTTGAAGAANNTAGCGCCGCTGGCCCTCGGCGTGGAGCGTCTCGAAGACGAGCGAGCTCTTCCCGGCGCCGCTCAGCCCCGTGACCACCACGTACCGCCCGAGCGGGACGTCCAGGTCGAACCCCTTCAGGTTGTTCTGGCGGACGCCGCGCAGGCGTATGCATTCCGGCTTCGACGGGGAAGCGCCGGATTTCCCCCGTTGCGCGGGGGTCACAGTGCCTTGGAGGGGCCGGGGTCCCCGAGGAGGGACTGGAACAGGCCGGCATAGGCGGCCACCTGGCGCTTGGGATCGAAGGAGGTCCGCGCGAACTCGCGGGCCTCGGCGGCCCGGGCTGCCCGGGCGGCGGGCGTGTCCCGGGCGAGGAGGGCCAGGGCGGCCCTGAACCCCTCGTAGTCCCCCTGCGGCACCATCCAGCCCGTCCGGCCCTGGATGAAGCATTCCTGGATCCCGAGCGCGCGGCAGGCGACCGCGGGCAGCCCGTGGGACTGGGCCTCGATGATGAAGTTGGACAGTGCCTCCTCCCTGGAGGCGTGGACCGCGATGTCGGCGGCCCGGTAGCAGGGCGCCGGATCGGGCTGGTAGCCGAGGAAGCTGACGCGCCCGCCGAGGCCGTGCCTCGCGGCCAGCCGCTCGCAGGGGGCCCGCTCGGGCCCGTCGCCGGCGAACCAGAGCCTCCAGTCCCAGTCCTTGGGCAGGCCGGAGGCCATCTCGATCAGCGCCCGATGGTTCTTCTCGGGCCTGAACATGCCGACGGAGAGGAGGACGGCCGTCCCGGGTCCGGCCCCGAGCTTTGCCCGCAGCCCCGGGTCGCGCCCGGCGCCAGACTCCGGGAAGACGAGGGAGTTGGGGATGACCGAGACCCCGCGCCGGTCGAATCCGTGGAGCGTGACGAGCCCCTCGGCCGCCTCGGCGCTGTTCGTCACGAGGTGGGCGGCCCGGCGCACGGACGAGTAGTAGAACCCGGGCAGCCTGCCGCCCGCCCGCAGGGTCGCGACGACGCGGGTCCCCATGCGGCGCGCGCGCGCGCGCGCCTGGATCCGGCCGGCAAAGCAGTTCGCGGTCTTCCCCATGCACAGGACTATATCGGAGCCGTCAAGCACCGCGCGCAGGAGCCCGGGCCCGAACCAGTCGATGCCGGTGTCGAAGGGCTGGAGGGCCCTGTGCGGGACGCCGTCCGGCGGGGCGAGGATCCCGCCCGGCCGGAAGGTGACGAGCTCGGCCGCGTGGCCGAGGGCGGCCAGCTCGCGGGCCAGGAGGATCGAATGGCGCTCCGTGCCCCCGCTCCGGAGGCGGTCCTGGAGGACGATGATTTTCATTGCCCGCGCGTTCGGCCGGGGGAGAGTGGCGGTGCTGATGAAGTCACCGATCGCCCATCTCCTCGTGCGATGGATGATCCTCGCCGTGGGGGTCGGCATTGCGACCCATATCGTTCCGGGAATTCATTGCAGCACGCCGGGGGCCCTGGCCGTCGCCGTGGTGCTCCTCAGCCTCTTCAACGCCGTCCTGAGGCCGCTCCTGTTGCTCTTCACGTTGCCGTTCATCATCCTCACGATG
>PMSP01000236.1 GCA_003168315.1 Opitutaceae bacterium | reverse complement strand
AACCTGGGGGCGGACGACTACCCCGCCCGTTTCGTTCCGAACTACCTCCTGCTGAATAGTAAGCTCGAGAACAACGTCCCGCAGGGGCCGTGGCGCGCGCCGGGGAGCTGCACGTACGCCTGGATGACCTGCTGCTTCCTGGACGAGCTTGCCCACGCAGCAAACAGGGACCCGGTGGAGTTCAACCTGGCTCTCCTCGGCGACAAGGACGTCGTCCCCGGGTCGGGGCCGAAGTCGCGCCCCTACAACGCTGCGAGGATGCGCCACGTGCTCCGGCAGGTCGCGGAAAAGTCCGGCTGGGGAAAGCAGATGCCGCGCGGCAGGGGCATGGGGATCGGCTATTACTTCAGTCACCAGGGTTACATCGCGGAGGTTGCGGAGGTGACGGTGAAGCCCTCGGGCGACCTGAAGGTGGACCGCGTCGTCGCGGTCGTGGACGTTGGATCCCAGATCGTCAACCTGAGCGGGGCCGAGAACCAGGTCCAGGGATCGATCACGGACGGCCTCAACGCAGCCTGGAGGCAGGAGCTCGACATCCGCAAGGGCCGCGTGGTGCAGTCCAACTTCAATGAGTATCCGATGCTGCGCATCCCCGATGCGCCCCGCGCGATCGAGATCCATTTCGTGAAGACCGACTTCCCTCCGACCGGACTTGGCGAGCCCGCCCTTCCCCCGCTGGCCCCCGCGGTCTGCAACGCGATCTTCGCCGCGACGGGCAAGCGCGTCAGGCAGCTGCCGATATCCCGGACCGACCTCTCGTGGTCCTAGGGGTTCTCCCCCGCGTGGCCATGAAGGAATTGCAGGAAATTGTCGGCCACCTGTGCCGTGCGCAGACCCCCAGCGTCCTCGCGACCCTCGTTACGGTCGAGGGCTCCTCCTACCGGCGGCCGGGCGCGAGGATGCTTGTCGACGGCGGGAAGAGGATGGGGTCGATCAGCGGGGGATGCCTTGAGGAGGACCTCCTCGCCCGCTGCGCGCGCGTCGCCGCGGGCGGCGGGTCCGAGCTCGTTACCTACGACACCTCGGCGGAGAACGACCTTATCTGGGGCGTCGGCCTTGGCTGCCACGGTGTCGTTCGAATCCTTCTCGAAGCGGTTTCGCCGCGTCCCGAATGGGCTTTGGCCCTTTCGGAGAACATTCGCGCGGGCCGGCCCACGGAGCTGGCGGTGGTCTGGGAGAAGAGTGGCGGACCGCCCGGAACGCGGCTAGCGAACCGGGCTTCGCGGCAGGCCGGCGTCTTTTGCGAGAGGATCGAGCCCCCGACAGCACTCGCCATCTTCGGGGCCGGCGACGACGCGCAGCCGCTCTTCCGGATGGCCCGCGAGCTTGGATGGAGGGTGACGGTCGCCGACCTGCGCCCGGCAATGCCGACCGAGGAGCGATTCCCCGGGGCGGCGGCTCTCGTCCTTGGTCCGGCCGAGGAACTGGTCGCGCGGGTCTCTCCGGTGCCCGGCTCCCTCGCGGTCGTGATGACGCACCACTACCTTCACGACGCCCCCCTCATCCGGAATCTGCTTCCCCTTCCCCTCGCGTACCTGGGCCTACTCGGGCCAAGGAGGCGCGCGGAAAAGATACTCTCTGACCTGGCTGACACGGGCTTCCCAGTCACGGCCGAGATGCGCGCCCGACTGCGGGCGCCCGTCGGGCTCGACCTCGGGGCGGAAGCCCCCGAGCAGGTCGCGCTCAGCATCATGGCCGAGATGATGGCNNGACTGAATCCGCGGCCAGGGACCGGCCGTTCCTGCTGGGCGCCGTCGTCCTTGCTGCGGGCGGATCGTCGCGGATGGGGTCGGTGAAGCAGCTCCTCGAGGTCGAAGGGAAAACGTTTGTGGCCCGGGCGGTCGACGCAGCCCTCGCCTCCCAGGCGCGTCCCATCGCCGTAGTCGTCGGGGCGAACGCGAGGGAGGTGCTGTCAGCGGTCGTCGACCGCGCGGTGATCGCGGTGCACAATCCCGATTGGGCGGAGGGGATCGCCTCGTCCATCCGGGCCGGCATGGCGGCGCTGGTCGAGGCGGAACCCGCGCTCGACGCCGTCCTCATCGCGCCGTGCGACCAGCCGGGCCTGTCCGCTCAGGTCATCAACAGCTTGGCCACGCTGCACCGATCGACCGGGCTCATCTCGGCGTCCCGATATGCCGGGCGCAACGGCGCCCCGGCCGTCTTCGGCCGCGACCTGTTTGCAGCCTTGGCGGCCCTCTCGGGTGACGAGGGCGCTCGCGGGATGCTCAACTCGGGCGCGCGCGATGTCGCCTCCCTCGACCTCCCTGAGCTCGCCTGCGACCTCGACACCCCGTCGGACTACAGCGCCTGGAAAAAGCGTTAGGCCGTCCCGGAGGATCCCAGCCGGGCCCGCGATGCATCCCCAACGCTCCCAGGGGCGTATGTATCCTGACAAAACGATATGGCCTTTGACAAATCCCAACGCCCATGCAATCCGCTGGGGTGCAGCTACCTATGACCAGTCTAGCCATTGTGGGTTCCGGCATCGCCGGGCTGGGATGCGCCCATTTCCTGAACCGGCACTTCGATGTGACGGTTTTTGAGCAGAACGCGCACGCGGGAGGCCATTCCAACACGGTTTCCGTCGAGGAGCCGGGAACGCACCGCGACCTTCCGATCGACACCGGCTTCATGGTCTTCAACAGGGTCACCTATCCCCACCTGAACCGGCTTTTCGACACGCTCGGCGTCGAGTCCAAGGCCACCAAGATGTCCTTCAGCGTTCGCAACGCCGACTCCGGCCTGGAATACTGCGGCTCATCGCTCAACCACCTCTTCGCCCAGCGGAAAAACCTGCTGAGCCCCAGGTTCTACCGGATGCTCGGCACGATTAGCCGGTTCAACCGCGAGGCGGTCGAGGCGCTCGACGACCCCGCCAGCCAGGACCTGACGCTGGCGGAATTCGTCAGGAGGCGCGGCTACGGGGACGACTTCCTCGCCCTCTACCTCGCCCCGATGAGCTCCGCGGTCTGGAGCACGCCCCCGGAGCTCATGAATTCGTTTCCCGCGATCACGCTCCTTCGCTTCTTCCACAATCACGGGTTCCTCGGCCTCGACACCCAGCACCCGTGGTACACGGTCTGCGGTGGCTCGAGGGCGTACGTGAGCAAGCTCGTGGCCCCGTGGAGGGACCGGATCCGCCTGGGATCCGGGATCGCCGGGATCTCGCGGCCGGGAAGGGGCGTCCGCCTCACCTCGACGTCCGGCGAGGTGCTTGTATTCGACAAGGTAATACTGGCCTGCCACGCGGACCACGCGCTGTCGCTGCTGGAGGACCCGAAGCCGGACGAGTCCCGCCTCCTCGGGGAGTTCAGGTACCAGGACAACGTCGCCACGCTCCACACGGACCGCTCCGTCATGCCGAGGACCCGGCTCGCCTGGGCCAGCTGGAACTATGAGATCAACCACGACGGCGCGGGCGACTCGTCCACGGCGACCCACTACTGGATGAATTCCCTCCAGGGCGTCTCCGAGAAAGAGGACTACTTCGTCTCGATCAACCGGCCGCACGCGATCGACCCCGCGAAGGTGCTTAAGAGCATCGCCTACGAGCATCCCCTCTTCAACCTGGGGGCGCTGCACGCCCAGAGGGAGCTTCCTGGCCTGAACGCCGCGTCGGCCGGGGCGAGCGAGACCTATTTCGCCGGGAGCTACTTCCGGTACGGTTTCCACGAGGACGCCTTCCTTTCCGCCGTCCAGCTGAGCGAAACCCTCCTCGCCCGCGATCCATGGGCTGCTTGACAATGGGAACGCGAACAAAACCAATGACTGCGGTGAGGTCCAGCCTCTACGAATGCAACGTCATGCACCACCGGTTTGCGCCGCGAGCGCACCGGTTTGCCTACCGCATCTTCATGCTGGCCGTCGACCTGGACGAGCTTGACGCCCTCGCCAAGGGCATTCCCTTCCTCTCGGTAAACGGCCGCAACCTACTGAGCTTCATGGAGAAGGACTACCTGCCGACGGGTGAGCCCCTCCACAACGGGGATGCCGGCGGGAAGGCGGCCGCCCCCCTCGGCCTCAGGGACCGCGTGCATGCGTACCTCGGGGAGCATGGCGCCGCGATTCCCGGCGGACGGATCGTCCTCCTCACCCTGCCCCGGGTGGCCGGCTACGCCTTCAACCCCGTCTCCTTTTATTTCTGCTATGATTCCCAGGGAAGGCCCGCGGCCGCGATAGCCGAGGTCACCAACACCTTCCGGGAGGTGAAGCCCTACTTCCTCGGTCCGGCCGCGATCAGGGGGGGCGCCGGCGGCGAGACGTTCCAGTCGAGGGTGCCGAAGTTCTTCTACGTCTCCCCGTTCTCCGACGTCGACGTCGCGTTCGACTTCCGGCTGCGGGCCCCCGGCGAGGGTCTCTCCATCCACATCGACGACTACCAGGGCGACGCCCGGACGCTCGCGAGCGCGCTGACCGGCCGGCGCCGGCCCTTCACCGGGTCGCGGCTTGCCTGGTACGCCGTCAAGTACCCGCTGATAACCCTCAAGGTGATAGCCCTCATCCACCTGCACGCCCTCCTCCTGAGGATCAAGCGCGTGCCATGGTTCGCCAAGGCCGCCCGGCCCGTCGACCAGCGCGCGCTCTACCGGCCGCACCAGTCGATCGCGACCACACCCCTCAACTGACGCGCCATGGACTCGGAACCCGGATTCTTCACGGCCTCGCAGGAGGACTCCAGGGCGACGAGCCCGTCGGCCTCCCGGGCGGCGGTCCTCGGCGCGTTCTCGCAGATGGCCCGCGGCCGGCTCCACGTCGACCTGCCGGACGGCGGCTGCGCGGAATTCGGCGCGGGCGAGGAGGCGCTGCCGCTCGGGGTCGCGGTCTCGGCGCGGATCCGCGTCCGGCGGGAGGCGTTCTTCAGGAAGTGCGTCCTCACGGGCGACATAGGCTTCGCCGAGTCCTACATGGACGGGGACTGGACGTCGCCCGACCTGGTTGCGCTCATCAGCTGGTTCATACTCAACGTCGAGAACGCGCCGACGATGTCCGGATCGGCGCGCGCCAAGGGCCTTGCGCTCAACCTCCTGCGGCTCGCGAACCGCCTGGGCCACGCTCTCCGCCCCAACAGCCGCGCGATCGCCCGCAGGAACATCGGCGAGCACTACGACATCTCGAACGACTTTTTCTCGCTGTTCCTGGACCCCACGATGATGTACTCGGCCGCGAGGTGGAGCCGTCCCGGGCTCACCCTGGAAGAGGCCCAGAACGAGAAGAACGAGCGGCTCTGCCAACTGCTGCGCCTTTCGCCCGCCGACCACGTGCTCGAGATCGGGACCGGATGGGGCGGCTGGGCCGTGCATGCGGCCTCGAGGCATGGCTGCCGCGTCACCACCGTCACCCTTTCCCGCCAGCAGTTCGACTATGCGACGCGGCGCGTGGCCCAGGCCGGGCTCGGCGAGCGCGTGAGCGTTGGGCTCCACGATTTCCGAGACATCGTGGGGAAGTACGACAAGGTCGTCTCGATCGAGATGATCGAGGCCCTGGGCCACAGGTACCTTCCGGAGTTCTGCAGGGTCGTGGACGGGGTCCTCAAGCCGGACGGGCTCCTCGCGATGCAGTTCATCACGTGCCCGGACGCCCGCTATGACCAGTTCCGCAAGGGGGTCGACTTCATCCAGAAGCACATCTTCCCGGGCTCGCTCCTCCTTTCCCTTAACAGGGTCAACGGGCTGCTCTCGCGAGAGGCGGGGATGGTCCTCCACGGGTGCGACGACATGGGCCCGGACTACGCGCTCACGCTCCGGCGCTGGTCCGAGGCGTTCTCCGAGAAGTCCGCCGACGTGCGCGCGCTCGGCTTCGACGACCGGTTCATCCGGAAATGGAACTACTACCTCGCCTACTGCGAGGCCGCGTTCGCCCTGCGCAACATCTCGGTCGTGCAGACCCTGCACAGCCGCGCGAACAACCTGTCGCTCCAGGGCGGCTGCCGATGATCATCTTCCTGCGCGGCCTTTTCCTGGTTGTCCTGGCCTCGATGCTCTGCGTCACGACCTGGGCCAGCCTCCAGTGCCCCCTCTTCGCCGTCCCCAGGGCAGTCGCCACCCACCCCTGGTTCATCGCGACCATGTTCGACGCCTACTGGGGCTTCACGACCTTCTTCGTCTGGGTGTGCTACAGGGAGATCTCGTGGACCTCCAAGGTCGCCTGGTTCCTGGCGATCATGGCGCTCGGGAACATAGCCATGTCGTCCTACTGCCTGGCGGCGCTCTTCCAGTCGCCCACCAGCGCCAAGGTCTCCGACATCCTCACGGCGCGCAGGAGCGGCCCTGGCCTGCTGGGCATACTCCTGGCCCTCGTTGGCGTGGGCGGGACGGTCGCGGCGGCTCTCGTCACCCACCCGTCGCCGTGAGCGCATCTTTGCTTTCGCTCGAGTCCCTTGCGGCGCTGTGCGTGCTTTTCGCCGCGGTCTACGCCCTTGCCCGCTGGATCGACAACTACGGGATCGTCGACATCGCCTGGTCCTACGCATTCGCGCTCCTCGCGCTCATCTATGCCCTCTTCGGCGCGGGCTGGCCCGTGCGCCGGGCACTTGTCGCGGCAATGGCGGTCGCATGGAGCCTTCGGCTGGGGACCCACCTCCTCGTGCGGATCGCGCGCAAGCACCCGGAGGAGGATGGCCGGTACCGGCAGCTGAGGAAGGACTGGGCGGGCGCGTTCAAGCTGAAGATGGCGGGCTTCTTCCAGATGCAGGCCGTCTCCGTCGTCCTGCTCGGGATCCCGTTCCTCGCGGCGTGCTCCAACCCCGAGCCGGCGCTCGGAACCCTCGAGTGGTGCGGCGCGGCGCTCTGGCTGGCCGCCATCAGCGGCGAGGCGCTGTCGGATGCGCAGCTGGCCATGTTCAAGCGCACGACCAGGGACTCGAAGGCGGTCTGCGACGCCGGGCTCTGGAGGTACAGCAGGCACCCGAACTACTTCTTCGAGTGGCTGATCTGGGTCGGGTATTTCCTGTTCGCCTGCGGCTCGCCTTGGGGCTGGGTCGGGATCATCAGCCCCGCGTGCATCCTTTACCTCCTGCTGCGCGTAACTGGGATACCGATGACGGAAGAACAGTCGATCCGCTCCAAGGGCGACGCCTACCGCAGCTACCAGGCCCGTACGAGCCCGTTCGTCCCGCTTCCCCAGCGAAGGGCCCACCCATGATCGACGCCCTCCTCGAGAAGAACCTCCTGCCCGACTGGCTGGTGAGGATCGGCATACGCCGGCTGCTCGCCCAGCGGATCCGGGAGGAGTCCGCCGCAGGGGACTCGGAGGATCGCCTACGGGCCTACGTCCATGACCTCAAGCGCCGGCCACTCGCCGAAGACACACGGGCCGCGAACGCGGAGCACTACGAGGTGCCGACGGCGTTCTTCCTGCGCTGCCTCGGGCGCAGGCTCAAGTACTCGGGCTGCTACTATCCCACCGGCGGGGAGAGCCTCGACCAGGCCGAGGAGGCGATGCTGTCCCTCTATGTCGAGCGGGCGAGGATCTCCGATGGCCAGGAGATACTTGAGCTCGGCTGCGGCTGGGGATCGTTCTCGCTCTACCTCGCGGAGAAGTTCCCCAATTCCCGGATCACGGGCGTCTCGAATTCGCGCACCCAGAAGCTGCACATTGACTCGGAGGCGAGGAGGCGCGGCCTCCCGAACCTGACGATCATCACGCGCGACATGAACTCCTTCGACATAGATGCCGGCCGCTTCGACCGCGTCGTCTCGATCGAGATGTTCGAGCACATGAAGAACTACGAGGCGCTCATGGCGGGGATATCCCGCTGGCTGAAGCCGGGAGGCCTCCTGTTCGTCCACATCTTCACCCACCGGAGGCTCGCCTACCACTTTGTCGCCCGCGACGAGAGCGACTGGATGGCCCGCTATTTCTTCACGGGCGGCCAGATGCCCTCCCACGAGCTCCTCATGCAGTTCCAGGAGCGCCTGTCGCTCGTGTCCGACTGGACCGTGAACGGCACCCACTACCAGCGGACCGCCGAGGCGTGGCTCACCAACATGGACGCCCACCGGGGCGAGATCATGCCCCTGTTCCGCGAGACCTACGGCGAGGGGAACGCCGTCAAGTGGTGGTCCTACTGGCGCGTGTTCTTCATGAGCTGCGCGGAGCTCTGGGGATACAGGCGCGGCGAGGAGTGGATCGTGAGCCACTACCTCTTCAGGAACGCACCGGCCGAGGCCGGTCACTCCTCCGAGTCGTAGATCAGGACCTTCGTCCAGGACCCCTTGTTGCCCTCGACGAAGGCGAGGTGCACCGGGTCGACCTGGTAGGCGTCGTGCGCGGCGCCGTCCCTGAAGACGAGGGTGAGGGCGACGTCGAAGCTTCGGTCGGTGACGCTGCGCTCGGCGAGCGACGCGGGAGCCCCGACGTAGATCGTGTCGACCGTCCGGACCGCGGAAAGCTTCCTCACCTCGGAGCGGAAATGGTCGCGCTCGGCCGGGGTCAGCCCCGGCTTGAGCCAGAAATAGACGGAATGGACGAGCATGGAAGCAGGGGTATCACACAAGGTTCATGGGGTCCACATCAAGCATCTGCGCGATATCGTCCGGCCATTCAAAGGCGTCCCGGAGGCTCGAGAGGTCCCCGATCACCTTCGTCACGCTGCCGAGGAAGTACCAGAGCTGCCACCGGTACTCGTCGCGGATCTTCTCGATCGGCGCGGGCGCCGGACCCCGGAGCTCGACCCTGTCGCCGAGCGACTCCCCCACCCGCCTCGCCCACTGCTCGCAGAAGAATTTGAGCTTGTCGGGGTTCTTGCCGCGGAACAGGTGCCGGATCAGGTGCCGGCAAGGGGGGTAGCCGAACTGCCGGCGCACGGCGAGCTCGGCCGCGGCGAATCCCGCGTAGTCCGCGTGCCTCGCGAACTGGATCGCCTCCGCCTGGGGCGTGAAGCTCTGGACCACCACCTCGCCCGCGCGGTCCCCCCTGCCCGCCCGGCCCGCCACCTGCACCAGGAGCTGGAAGGTCCGCTCGTTCGCCCTGAAGTCGGGGATGTGCATCGAGAGGTCCGCGTCGACGAGCCCGACTAGCGTCACGTTCGGGAAGTCGAGCCCCTTGCCGATCATCTGCGTGCCGACGAGGATGTCTATCCGCCCCCTCCGGAAGTCCCCCAGTATCTCCCTGAACCGGTTCTTCCTGTCCATCGTGTCGGAGTCCATCCGCTCGATGCGGGCCCGCGGCAGGATGCGCTTCACGGCCTCCTCGACCCGCTGTGTCCCTAGACCCCTCCAGCGGATGTCGGGCGCACCGCACTTGGGGCAGCGGACCGGGGCCGGCCGCTGCTCGCCGCACAGGTGGCAGCGCAGCGTCTCGTCGGTCCGGTGGTAGGTCATCGAGACGCTGCAGTGCGGGCATTCCTCGACGCTGCCGCACTTGCGGCACTGCATCGACGACGAGTAGCCCCGCCGGTTGATGAAGAGGATCGTCTGCTCCTTGCGCTCAAACCTCGCCTGCATGGCGTCGGCAAGGGGGCGCGAGAGGGCCGCGGCGCCCCGCTGGCGGGCGACCTCGATCCGCATGTCGACGATCGTGAACGGGGGAAGGCTGCGGTCGTCCACCCGCTGGGTCAGGCGGACGAGGCCGTAGCGCCCGGCGAGGGCGTTGGAATAGCTCTCAAGCGACGGCGTCGCCGAGCCGAGGAGGCACTGGGCGGCGCAGAGCCTGGCACGCATCACGGCGACGTCCCTCCCATGGTAGCGGGGGCTCTCGTCCTGCTTGTAGGCGGGCTCGTGCTCCTCGTCGACGACGA